>JAFGGD010000060.1 GCA_016930695.1 Candidatus Eisenbacteria bacterium | reverse complement strand
TTCGGGGCACGGTCCGGATGCTTCCGCATCCTCCCTCTTCTCGCTCGCCGACCCACCTTCGCCCGCCCCGTTAAGCTCGACAGATTCTTTTATCCCCTCGACGGAGGCGGGCTCCGGTGGGTGCCCGGCGAGTCGAGACGGCCCCGAGAGGGAGCCCGGCGGCGGAAGGGAGGTAATCCCCGTCCCGCCCCTTCTCCTCGAAGGATCGCGCCGTCCGTCCGAAGAGGAGGCGGAGGGGATGGCGGGAGTCCGCGACGTTCCTTTTCTCCGCTCAACCGCGCGGGATGATGAGGGATGAAGAATGTGCAAAGTATGAACAGCCGAGGACTGAAATCGGGGGAGGGAGATGCCGATACGTAGAGTGGCTCTTTCCAGGGTGGATTCTCTCCATCCGGAGGGGCCGCTTTGTCTTCGCGCCGCATTCCCTTCCTATGTGCCGTCCTTTTCCTGGCCGCGGCGCCGGTGCGTTCCGGCGGGCCGATCTCCGAGCCGGCGGTCTGGAACGAGCGCGGTCTTCGTTCCTATCGGGACGGGAAATTCCATAACGCGATCCTCTGTTTCGAAACCGCCGCGGCGGCGTTGCCCGCGGACGAGACGATCCGTTTCAACCTCGCCTCTTCCCACGCGCGGGAGGCCCTCCGGATCGCCCAAGACGGCGCGTCCGTCGATGGATACGAAACCGCGGTTCGCGAAGCGAAGCAGGCGATCGCGATCGACGACGGGATTCCCTTTTTCTACAAGGTGCTCGGCTTCGTCCATCAGGAGAACGGTGTTTTCATGGAAGCGCATCGGGCCTATCGCGAGGCGGCGAGGCTCGATCCGGAGGACGCGGACGCCTGGGCGCTCTCGGGCGACACCGCTTACCGGCTCGATCTCCAGGAGGAAGCGATTCGATGCTGGGAGAGCGCGGTTCGTCTCGATCCCGAGCGAAGCGAATTGTGCCGGCGTATCGACAAGGCGGGGCGCGAGGGGGAACTGGAGGACGGTTATCGCGAGGCGCGGAGTCCTCACTTCCGAATCACCTACGACGCGGGTTATCCGGACGCGCGGGCCTTGGTCGGCGGGATGCTGGACGCGCTCGAGGAGGCGCGCCGCCGAGTCCATCGGGAGCTGGGGCGCTTCGGGGAGCAGACGGTGAGCGGCGTCGCCTATCCTCCGGGAGACTTCCGCCGGCTCATGGAGGGGCACGGCTGGACTCGGGGGCTCTATGACGGCAAGATTCGCGTGCCTTTCCCGGAGAGTGGGGAGGTGGACCGCGCCTTTCGCGAGACCGCCACGCACGAGTACACGCATGTGGTCGTCTTTGAATGGGTGGGCAATCGTTGCCCCGCCTGGTTGAACGAGGGACTGGCGCAGAACGTCGCCGGGGAGTGGACGGCGGCGCGGTCGCGCGCGGCGGGGCGGATCGCCGCCGTTTCCGGTTTCCTCCCTCTCGAAGGCCTCGAGGACAGTTTTCTCGATCTGCCCGAATCGCTCGTGGAGGTCGCTTACCTGGAATCCTACCTGGTGGTGGCGCACATCCGCACGGCCTACACGGGCCGGCATATGTCCCGGCTTCTGGACCGGATCGGCGACGGAACGCCACCGGAACAAGCGGTCCGGGAGGTGTTGCATCGGGATTACACGCAGCTTCTCGAACAGGCTCTCGCTCCTTACCAAGGGGCCGTGTCCGCTCGCTGATCCCTATACCTTTCCTCTTTACCGGAACGCGATGGTGCAAGAGCGGTGCGTCTCCTCCTTCTCTCTTTTTTCCCCGCCGACGGATTCACGCGGTCGAGTCGGGAACGACAGCATGAGAGAGGGTAACGGATCGCCTGACGGCGGCTCGAAACGGTTGAGAGGTCTCCCGATTGTTCGCCGACCATACCGTGGTCATGGGAACCACCGAAACGACAACGCCGTGGTCACTTCTTCTGAGACTCGGCCGGGGGACGAAAATCGCATTCCCTTTTCTTGCAATGCTTTGCGCTTCCGCCCGCCCCATCTTCGATTCCGGCACGTCTCGTGCTTCTCAATGGGAACGTCCGCGGTTTCCATGTGAGCCGCTGGCGAGAATATACGGAGGTGTTCACGAACGGGAAAGGAGGTGATGCGGGGGAGAGAGAAAACCAGGACGGGGAAAAAAACCACCGTGGGAAACAACCGTGGAGACTGCGGGGGGTGGTCCGAAAAGCTCTAGGATTCCCAGGCGGAGCGAGCCCTCCGCCCCCCGCATCTTTAATTTCCCGTCGGTTCCCGCCACTCTTGTCGATCCGTATCAGGTCGACCGCGACTCTTCGCGCACGGGTAGGCCGCGACTCCCCAATACCCGACTGAAGAGCATTCAACGCGTCCCCGGCCGATTCCCGCGCCTATTCAATTTGCGACGCTGATTCCGGTTCCCGCGAACTCATCCTAGGAACCCAAGTCCGGCGTCCAACCTCTCTCATGAACTCCGGATTCCCGGCTCCCGTCGATCCTTTGTAGTCGCCTCGGATAACGCTCCTCAATTGTATTGTCACTTGTGTGATTCGATAAAACCGGTACTTTTATAGTCGGGTGCCCGGTTCGAGGGAAGGATCGGCCTGAAACGGTCAGACGGCTTGCACGGCAACGTTTCCTGCAGCGGATCGATTCGGGGTCGGAGAGGAAAACGACGATGGAAGGGAAACCGATCTGGGGGGATCCCGAATCGGAAACGGCTCTCGAATACGATCCGCGGGCGGGGGAGTACGTTCCCGTCCGCCCGCGCCGGCCTTTTCCCAGAATTCAGGCGGTTCTCTTTACACTGACCCTCCTGTCCACGGCCTTGGTCGGCGGCGTCGCCTACTCGATCGCCTTGATCGCGATCCTTCTGACGCACGAGATGGGCCACTACCTGACGGCGCGGCGCCATCGCATCCCCGCCACGCTCCCCTTTTTTCTTCCCATGCCCTTTACCATCATCGGCACCTTCGGCGCGGTGATCAAAATGGACGGGAGGCGGGCGACGAGAAAACAGCTCTTCGACGTGGGGGTCGCCGGTCCACTGGCGGGCACCGTGGTCGCCATCCCGATCACGCTGATCGGCATCCGCCTCTCCAGGGTCGTGCCTGATAATTTCGGCGCCGGTGAAATTCTCTCACTCGGGGATTCGCTCCTTTTCCTGCTTCTCAGCCGGGTCGCGAACGGTCCGATTCCCGAAGGACAAACGCTTCTTCTCCATCCCATCGCCTTCGCCGGTTGGGTCGGCCTCTTTGTGACCGCCCTCAACCTGTTGCCGATCGGCCAGCTCGACGGGGGGCATGTCCTGTACGGTCTCCTCGGCAGGCGTGCGGCGCCGATCTCCCTCGCCGTGCTGGGCGCCTTCGCGCTGTTGGCGGTGGTCTACTCACCGGGTTGGCTTCTTTTGGTCTTCCTCCTCCTTTACTTCGGCTATCGCCATCCCCCCACGCTGGGGGAAGAGGTCGGCCTGGACACCCGGCGGAAATGGATCGGCGTCCTCACCCTGATCTTGTTCATCGCCGCGTTCACGCCCATCCCCATCTCGTTTTCCATCCCCTAAACGGTCCCCGGTTCGAATTTCATTCGCGCAAGTCCATGAATCGTTCTGCTCGGGAAAAGGCTCCCGGACGCTCGGGACGGGGAGGGCCGGCCGCAAAAAAAGGCCGCGGTGCGCCCGCGGCCCCGTCGTGTTTCTTTCGTCCGTAAAAGACCGATCAATACCTCCAGCCGATCGGTCCGCAGGAACAGCTCTTCCCATAGGGTGAGGAGGCGCCCAGACTGTACGATTGGGTGTCCGCGAACCCCGGGTCCGCCGTTTTGCGGTTCCCGTCCTCGGGAATGACGGCCCCTTTTTCGCCGGCGATCCATTGCCCTTTGATGTTCCAGAAGGCGTTGCAGTCGAGCGTGATCTCGTTCTTGTCCCCCTTCAGATAGATCGAGGAAAGCCCCTTGTTGCCGGTGAAGAGGTTGTTCTCGACCACGGCGGACGTGCCGTAGAGAGCAATGTCGTCCCCGCCGATCTCGGCGTTGTTCCCCACGAAGGTGTTGTTCCGGATCACCGGCCTGGAAAACTGCGCGTAAATACCGCCGCCGGCCGTCGTGGAAATGTTGTTTCGGAAAAGATTCCCCTCGATGGTCGGTTTCTTCTGTGGCGCAACGTAAACGCCGCCTCCCCACCCGGACTGGCACCCCTCGATGATGTTGTTCCGGATGATCGCGTCGCCGCCGCACCGGATGCCGCCGGAGAAGCGGGGGTCGTACCCGTTTCGGATGGTGAAGCCCTCAAGGACGGTCTTGTCCGTCACGTGGAGGAACCAGGCGACCATTAGGGCCTTGTCCCCGTCCAGAATCGTCTTCTCGGGGCCTTCCACGCTTCGAATCACCAGGTCCTTGCTCGCCGCGTAGATGTACGCGCCCACATAGGTGCCGGGATAAACCAGGATCGTGTCCCCGTCGGCCGAGCCATAAATGGTTTCGTTCAACTCGTAGCCCCGGGCGACGCCATCCTGTCCCACGTGATGCGTGACCGCCGAAGAGGGCGGGGCGGAGCAGAAGAGAGCGAGAACGATAAAGGGGAATATGCGTTTCATCGGCAAACCTCCTTTTGGACAGGACAAACCCGATTAGGAGTCCGGAAGCCCCGTCGGGAAACGCGGCTGTTTGAGTATCGGCCTTCACGCGCCCCGGCGCAAGAGAAGGAGGAACGTTGCGATGCGCTTCCACCGACGATGCAGCCCGCGTCGCTATGCGCGCCTCCGGTCGGAGCGGCGGAGTCGCCCGATTGACGAACTCATAACAACATAAAAAACAACATGATACGGCCTGTGCGTTTCTTGCGCATGCCGCCGTCCTGGCATCCGTGTTGCGTCTTCTCCGTACAGAACGGAGCGGGCCATGCATCTCGGATTCGCACAACGGGCGGCCCGCTGGATGGTGTCGGCAGCGGCGTTTCTGCTTCTACACCCCTCCGGCGTGTTCGGTTCGCCCTATCTGCTCGCGCGCCAGGGAAGCTCCGGCGATTGCGCCGGGGCGGAGCGTCTCGTGCGGTCGGCGGGCGGGGCGGTGCTTCACCGCTTCCCGCCCCGCCGCCTCATTATCGACCTTCCGTCCGGAAGGGAGGCGGCGCTTCGGGAGTCTCTCGGCCCGGAGTGGGATATGCGTTCCGGCGAGGCGGAGGAGACCGCGGGTCCGGCGGAACGGATCTGGAACCGGGTCCGCTCTTCGGATGGCGCGGCGGCGAAGGGGGAGAGCCCCCGGATGGGGAGACCGCTTGTCGGCGATGCTCTTCTTCCCCCCGCCCTCCCCGAGAAGGCCGTCGGCGCGCGCGGGGAATATGGTCCGGCGGGCGCGGGATTCTGGGACGGGAGCGAGTACATGCTCGGGCGGGTCGGCGTCGCCGTGATTTTTGTCGAGTCGGATGGATCCGTGGAGCCCTCCACGGAGGATTGGACCGAATCGGAGGTCGACCGGATCGTCGCCGAGATCGGCCGCGCCACCGACTGGTGGGCGCGATGGGCGCCGTCCGGCCTGCTTTCTTTCACGTATGAATTTCATACCGGTGTTTCCGTCCCCTACGAGCCGATCACCCATCCCCAAAGCGAGGAGGCGCTCTGGATCGGAGGCGCTCTCGAATCGCTCGGATGGGGTGGTGGGGATCGCTTCACGGGCACGCAGAAATTATTGAACGATATGAGAGGGCGTCTGGATCTCGATTGGGCTTTCGCGATTTATGTGATCGATTCCAGCGAAGACCCGGACGGGATGTTCGGCGACGGCGTCTATTTCGCCTACGCCTATCTCGGAGGTCCTTTCCTGGTGCTCACTTTGGACAACGACGGATGGGGACCGGAGAATTTCGCCGCCGTCTGCGCGCACGAGATGGGGCACATCTTCTACGCTCTCGACCAATACGCTTCGGCCAGGATTCCCTGCGACCGGACCTCGGGCTACCTGGAAAGAGAGACGGCCAACAGCGAGTACGGCTCCTGCCCGGAGGAGGAGCCGGAGTGCATCATGCGGAGCCGGCCTCTTTTTCGGGCGACGCTGAGCGCCACCGCGATCGGGCAGATCGGCTGGGCCGACAACGACGGCGACGGGATCCCGGACGTGATCGACACCGATCCGATCGTCACCGAGGCGTACACCGAGGGAGGATCGGGGGGGCGGGTTGCCGGAACCGTTTCGGTGAGCCCTCTTCCGAACCGGAACCCCTATGGCTACGCCCATGCGATCTCGATCAACACCATCGAAGTCGTGGAGGCGCGAATCGACGGCGGCGAATGGACCCCCGCCCTCCCCGAGGACGGCGAATGGGGAGAGGCGGAGGAGGCTTTTTCATTGATCCCGCCGGACCTCGCGGGAACGGGGAGGCACGGTGTGGAGATTCGCGCTCGGAACTCCGCCGGAAATTTCTCTTCCGCGACGGTCCTTTCTTGGGACGGGGACGGCGGCGGGACTACGCCCCAACCGCAATCGGAACCGCCGGCATCGCTTCGTGTTCTCTGTAACCGTCCCAATCCCTTTAATCCGACGACACGCGTCGTGTTCGAGGCGCCGGCCGCGGGGAGAGGGGAAGCGGCGGTTTATAACCTGCGAGGCGCCCTGGTCCGGGTCTTGTTGAACGGCGACGTGGGGCGCGGTGAGAACACTCTCGAGTGGGACGGACGGGACGAACGGGGAAGGGAGGTTCCGAGCGGCCTCTACTTCTGCCGCATCCTGACGGGAAGTGAGAGCGCGGTCCACCCGATGACTCTCCTCCGCTGAGAAGCCGTCGCATCTTTGAATGACCTGAACATCCTGAACACGCTGAACATCCTGAACGACCTGAATGATCTGAACGACCTGAATGATCTGAACGACCTGAATGATCTGAACGACCTGCCCCCCCTATTATGTAAACTCGGCAAGCGGAACCATCCTTTGCTTTTCCCTCCGTCGATGGGGGATGGGAGGGGTGGGCCGCAAACCGTAGCCGGTCGTGAGGCGGAGCGTATTTTCGCGTAAAAGGGGGCGTCCGTCGCCGTGCCGCCGCGTTCTCCCTCTCCCTCTCATTCGTTTGTCCCCCATGGTCTTCAGCCCTTGCGTTTCCCGCCAAACGGGGGGATGGTCGCCGGGTCGTCGCGGAGAACCTCTGCAAGAAGGGCTTGCGGCCTTCTATCGTGGTCCGCCGCGCCGGAACGGTTTTCCGTGGGCGCCGCAAGCGTCTCCAATGCCGTCGTAAAACGGCGCGGACAATCGGGTTGACACCCTTCTCGCGCGGGTGATAGGCTCGCAAGTCGACAATCTATCAACCAGTCACCTCGGGGGACTTAATCATGCGCCTGCGCGCGTACCTGTTGTGGGTTCCGCTGATCGCCCTTTCCCTGGCCTGCGGCCGGGGTGAGAATTATGTCGACGCCACCGCCAACGACGCCATGAGCGGCTCCGTGGAGAGCGCCACGGACACCTACCGAATCGTCGACCCGGACATAGCCGCCGTGAAAGGGAATTTCGCGCTTCTGCGTCAGGGTCGTTCGGTCCACCTGGTGACCGCCGACGACTTCGAGGATCTCTATCCCACTCTCGAAGGGAAGGATTTCAGTCTGCTCGTCCGCAAATGGCCTCGGGAGTATCCCCATTTTCGGCTGCACGGGGTCGAAGTGGGCGGCGAGACGATCGAGACGAACTGGGTGCTGGGCGAGTCGCGGATGCCCCTGCTGATCGACAAGCAACTCTACGACATCTCCCTCTTCGATCCGATCGACATCACACCCTGGGAGGAAACCGCGCCGTCGCTCAGCCTGGTGGACGAGAAGGTGTGGATTCCGGTGACCATCGAGTGGTCCGTGCGTGAGTTGACCGAAGAGGAGAAGATCGCGCGGAAGGAAGCCGAACTCGCGCTGAGCATTCCCGAGGAGACCGCCGAGGAGGGAGAGGAAGCCTTGGCCGACACTCTCGGCGAGCCCTTCTCCGACACACTGGCGGCCGGAGTGGAAGAAGAAGAGGGGAAGGAAAAATTCGACGCCCGTGGTCTTCTTTATCCGCGGGAGAGAAAAATCGAGGAGCCGACGGAGCGCGATGTTTTCGTGATCACGGCCGCCGGTCGCCGTTTCGAGTTGATCGATTTCGACGAGGACGGCGTGAAACTCCTTTTGATCGACATGATGAAACAGGGGAAAACTTTCCCGGTCGGCGGCTACATCGTCGACGTCTATCCGCGCAGGCAGCAGCAGGAAATCGGGATGACCGGCAAGTTCCAACTCGCCGTTTTCGAGTACGCCGGCAAGTACTGCATGATTCGTTAGAAAACCTTGCTCCCGTGTTCCGAGCGTTCGCTTTCGGGCCCGCCTTCCCGGCGGGCCCTTTTCCGTTCGTGTCCGTCGCGGTCTGTTCCGTCACCGCAAAGAGCCCGAAGGGCGCAAAGGCGAACCGCGCGCGTACTCGGAAGCCGAGGCTCCCGGTACGGGTACAAACGCGAAAAGCCCGGAGCGCTCGGCTCCGGGCTCGTGCGGTGTTCGATTCGCCCGACCTGCTAAGGAATCCAGTAGAGACGGAGACCGATGTGGTCCGCGAAGTCTCCCTCCCCCGGCGCGTGGGCGTATTCGATCATCCCCCCTACGTGCTCGTAGACCTCGTTCCCGACCCCGAAGCCGTAGGTCCAATCATCCGGGCGGTAGTCGTCGTCCCAACGATAGCCCGCGCGCACCGCGACCACGCCGTTCATCTTCGCCTCCACGCCGACGCCGCCTCCCCATCGGTCGAAGTCGCTGCCGCTTCCTATGTCCCGGTAGAGCACGTATAGGTCCGCCGCGCCGGTGACCTCCGTTCCCCGCTCCTTCTCCCAGCGTGCGCTGAAGCCGGTGCGGAGGTTGAGCGGCAGGTCCGCCTCTCCTTCGCCCAGGTCGAAGCGGGGGCCGGCGTTCGCCACGGCGAAGCCGCATCGGAGATCGATCGGCGTACGGCCCTTGTGCAGATACTCGGTTCGGTAGAGAACTCCCGCCGTGATGCCGAAGGCGGGATCCCCGTCGATGGCGTCTTTGTCCGCCCTGTGTTGGTACCCGATCGCGCTGAGCCCCACGCCGAGCGAGCCGGTCGCCTTTCTGCCGTAGGAGACCAGGAAGGCGGGTTCATTGATGTCGACCGGAAAGGATCCGCCGTCCTGCAGGAAGGTTTGATCCTTCTGTTGGCGGAGGATAAAGGCGGCGCCCACCGTTCCACCGGCGAACCCGGCGTAGCTCGCCATAAAGATCCGATCGCGGATCTCTTCATCGTAACCGGTCACCTCGTCGTGGGGCGCGGCGTAGAAGAGGATCCCCGTTTGATAGGCGAGTCCCCCGGGGTTCACCCAGAGGTTGGAAGGGTGCGCCGGCAGGGATGCGACGGCGCCCCCCATAGCGGTTCCCGAGGCGGTGTAGGAGGAGGAGGGATGAAGCCCCACCTCGGTGTAGGCGAATGCCGTGTTCAGGGACAGAGCGACGAGAAGCGGCAGAAACAGCGTTTTCTTCATCATAATGAGAAACTGTATCCATGGCGGGGAGGCCTGTCAACGGGGTATGCGGCGCGGCCCGCCCCTCCCGCGATCCGGGGCGTTCTCTCCCCCTGCGCTCTTTCGAGGGAGGTCCGGCGCGCCCTTGCCGATCCCCGGCATCGCGGGTATGCTGAGGAGGAACCCGACAACCCATCCCGGCGGGAGGCGTCCGATGCGGATCTCCTTCACGAAAGTACAGGCCTTAAGGAATGACTTTGTCCTCGTGGACGGACGGACGGCGCCGGTCGCCGATCCGCCCTCCCTCGCCCGGTTCCTCTGCGACCGGAAGGAGGGGGTGGGCGCCGACACGCTTCTCCTTCTCCACCATTCCGACGTGGCGGATCTCCTGGTGCGTATCTTCAACCCCGACGGGAGCGAAGGGGAGATGTCCGGCAACGGCACCCGCTGCGTCGCCGCCTACTCTCTCGCCCGCGAGGGGGAGGGGCAGAACGTGGCGACCGTGGAAACCGTCGCGGGCGTTTCCCGCCACGAGTTGGAGCGCAGGGAGCACGGCCGCTTCTTCATCCGGTCCTCGATCTTGGCGCCGCGCTTTCACCCCACCGAGATTCCCGTGCGCGTCGCGGGGGAGGACGCCCTCGATGTTCCGCTCGACCTCGCCGAAGGGCGGATCCGCGTGAGCGGCGTCTCCATCGGCAATCCGCAGGCGGTGGTGTTTCAGGGGTGGACCGACGAGAACTGGAAGATTCTCGGCCCGCAGATCGAAAATCACCCTCTCTTCCCGGAGAGGACCAATGTCGATTTCGCCCGCGTCGCCGCAGAGGATCGATTGGAAGTGAAACTCTGGGAGCGCGGCGTCGGACCCGTGGAGTCCTCCGGCACCGGCGCTTCGGGCGCTTTCGCCGCGGCGCGGCGCAAGGGGCTCATCGGCCCGCGGGCGGAGTTGGTGATGGAGGGGGGGACCCTCGTGATCGAAGAGGCGGAGGAGGGGCTCATCCTGCGGGGGTGGTGCGAGGAGTGTTTCGAGGGGACCATCGACACCGACAGAAGTCGCGAGGGAGAGGTCCGTTGACGGGCCGCCGAGTCGCGACGCTGTTGCTCGCCTGCGCGCTCTCCGCCGCCGTCCCCGCCGCCGCCGCCGCGGAGGAGGGGAGGGGAGCCCGCTCCGCGGACCTCGCCGAACGCTTCGACTTCTCCTTTCTCGGCGCCGATCCGGACGATCAAATGGGCGTGCAGGTCCGCCTGGGCGACCTGAACGGCGACGGGTTGGATGAACTCGTATTGGGCGCCTGGCTCGGCGACGGTCCGAGGAATAACCGGATCAACTGCGGTGAGATTTACGTTTTCTACGGGCGACCGGTGGGAGATCTGCCGGGTGAGTCATTCGACGTGTCGGTCCTTTACGGCGCGAACCCGGGCGATCGCATCGGTTCCTGCGTCGACACGGGCGATTTCAACGGGGATGCCCTCCCCGACCTGGCTGTGGGCGCGCGTTACTCCGGCGGCCATCCCGACTCGCTCCGCCCACGCTGCGGCGAAGCGTTTCTTCTCCTGGGCGGTTCTTCCGGCTCCCGGATGGAACATGTGGATGCGCGGCGCGACCCGGATCTGGTGATTTACGGCCGCGAGCCCGGGGACCGTCTCGGTCGCCGTATCCTGATCCACGACATGGACGGTGACGGGAAGAAAGACCTCTTGCTCGCCGCGGTCGGCTCTTCCGGACGCCGAGGCGACGAGACCGACGCGGGCGCCGTCTACTTCGTATACGGCGACCGCCGGGAGGACCTGGACGGGATCATCGATCTCGCAATCGACGAGGTCCCGGTGCTGCACGGAGAGGACCAGTCCGACGGGCTCGGCGGCGCGATGGCGGTCGGCGACTGGAACGGCGACGGCGCGCCCGACCTCGTCCTCGGCTGCGGGTTCGCGGACGGACCGGCGAACAGCCGGACCAACGCGGGGGAGACCTTCGTTCTTTTCGGCCGGCCGGGCGTGCGTTTCCGCGGCGAGAAGGTGGTCGAGGAGGGGAAGAACCTCACGATATACGGCGGCGACGCCTACGACGCCACCGGCGTTTCCGTGGCCATGGGGGACATGGACGGCGACGGCGTGGACGATCTCGCCATCGGCGCGAACCTGGCCGACGGCCCCGAGAACGAACGGGACAACTGCGGCGGCGTCTATGTTCTCTTCGGCCACCGCGCCCCCCCCGATTCTCCATCCATCGATCTCGCCGAGGGAGCGGATGTGACGGTTCACGGCGAGGCGCCGGGGGACCAGGCCGGTTCCTTGATCGATCTGTTCGATTGGAGCGGTGACGGCTTCGGCGACCTGATCGTCGTCTCCATGCTCCACGACGGGCCGGCGGCGGGGCGACTCGACGCCGGAATGGTTTACGCGATTCTCGGCGGACGGCAGTCCAATCTCCGGCCCCGATACGATTTCGCCGCCGACGAGGCCGACCTCCGCCTCCTCGGCCCGACGGTGAACGACCGGATCGCGAGCGCCCTCGGCCGAAGCCGCCTCGGAGGCCGGCCGCTCCTGATCCTCTCCACCATGCGCGGAGACGGACCGATGGACGAACGGCGCGACGCGGGCGAGGTGTTTTTCCTCCCCTGGGACCCGCCGCGGAGAACGACACCCCTTGACCCTTGAAGCGATCGACCTCGACGCCCCGGTGCACGCCCTTCCGGGGATCGGCCCGGCCCGCGCGAAAGACCTGGCGCAGCGGGGTGTGGAGAGCGTCGGCGACCTGCTTCGTTTCCCGCCGCGGGAGTACATCCTTCCCTCGGAGCGGCGCCCCGTCGCCGAGGCGGAACCGGACCACCCCGCGGTCTTTCACGTCCGTCTCGAGTCGATCCGTCTCCTCCGGCGGGGGTGGCGGCGCTCCACCGTGGAGGCGATCGTAGCGGATGACACCGGAAGCGCCCGCTCCCTCTGGTTCCGCGCTCCCTACCTCGCCCGATCTCTGAAGCCGGGCGTCCGGATGCTTCTCCGGGGGGCGCCCACCGGAGATCCGCCCGTTTTCCTCCACCCCCGATTCGAGGTCATCCGCGACGGCGAGGAAACCGATTTCGAGAGGATCCTTCCCCGCTATCCGAACGTGCCCGGCCTTCCGCCGCGCACCCTCCGGCGGGCGATCCGCCACGCCCTCGACCGCCTCCCCCCTCTCGACGATCCTCTCCCGACGGGACTCCGCCGGCGCCTCGGTCTTCCCGCTCTCTCCGAGGCGATCCGCTCGATCCATCGCCCCGAGACGCGGGAGGAAGCGGAGAGGGCGAAGCGACGATTCATCTTTGAAGAGTTATATCGTCTCCAGAGCATTTTCGCCCGTGCCCGGCGCGAACGCCTGGACGTCTCGACGCCTCGCCCGGAGCCGGGGGGGGAAGAGGTCCTTCGCCGTTTTCTGGGCGCGCTCCCCTTCCCTCTGACCGAGGACCAGGCGCGTGTGGTGGAGGAATTCCGCGCGGACCTCGCATCGGGCCGCCCCATGGAGCGTCTTCTTGTCGGCGACGTCGGCTGCGGGAAGACCGTCGTCGCCGCCGCGGCCGTCGCCTGGGTCGCCGGCGCGCGGGGGCAATCGGCGGTGTTGGCGCCGACGGAGGTGCTCGCCCGCCAGCACCGCGACACCCTGGCGGAGCGATTCGAGCCGCTCGGCCTTCGGGTGGAGCTGCTCACCGGCGACCTTTCCGCGGCGGAGAAGGAGCGCGTCCGCCGCGCCGCCCGCGACGGCGACGTGGCGATCTTGATCGGCACGCACGCCCTGCTCCAGGAACCGGTCCGCTTCCGGAACCTCGCCCTCGCCGTGGTCGACGAACAGCACCGCTTCGGCGTGCGGCAACGCGCCCTCCTCCCCGCCAAGGGGGAAGCGGTCCACCTTCTCCTTCTCTCGGCGACTCCGATTCCGCGCTCACTCGCCCTCACCCTTTACGGCGACCTGGACATTTCCTTCATCCGGACCATGCCGCCGGGAAGGCGCCCGCCGGAGACGCGCCACATGGAGGACCGCGGCCGCGCCGAGGCGTATCGTCTTCTTCGGGAGCGTCTGGACGCGGGGGAGCAGGGGTTCGTTCTCTTCGCGCTCGTCGAGGAGAGCGATACGGGCGATCGCCGGGCGGCGGTCACCGCGGCGAAACGGCTCGCCGAAGGTCCCTTCCGCGACTATCGCGTCGGCCTCCTCCACGGCCGGCTCCCGGCGGCGGAGAGGGTGGAGACACTGGACCGTTTCCGTGGCGGCGGGCTGGACCTGCTTGTCAGCACCACCGTGATCGAGGTCGGCGTCGACCTTCCCCGCGCGACGGTGATGATCGTCGAGGACGCGGACCGTTTCGGTCTCAGCCAACTCCACCAGATCCGGGGGAGGGTGGGCCGGAGCGATCTCGCGTCCTGGTGCTTTCTTCATACCCGGGGAGAACTCACACCGCAGGCGCGCGAACGCCTCGCCGTGATCGGGCGGGAGACCGATGGATTCCGAATCGCCGAGGCGGACCTCCGGCTGCGCGGGCCGGGCGATCTGCTCGGAGAACGCCAGAGCGGGCGCTTCGGTTTCGGTATCGCCGATCTTCTGCGGGACACGGACCTCTTGGAGGCGGCCCGCCGCGAAGCTTTCGCGCGGGTCGCCCTGGATTTCCCCGAGAACCTCCCCCGTCCCGTCCGTTCCGGCTGAATCCGCCCGGCATCCCTTTCCCCCCGCGCGCCTTGACAGGCGCCGTAAAGAGAGTTTACAATGTGAACTTCCGGGAGGGGGGAGAACCGATGGCGACGGAGAAGATCGTCCGCTGTCTGGTGTCGAGAGAAGACACCTCCCCGACGGAACCCACCACACGCTATGTGCCCCTCGACATCTTCGAACTCTGGAAGTTCCTCATGGAAAACCGTCATGGGTTCTCCGTGGATCGTCGTGTGACCTCTCTTTGGTTCGAGAGGGGCGCCGCCACCCGGTCGAGTTACGCCGGCATCGACTTCGAAGCGGTGACACAGGTGGAGCTCTTCTTCTTCTCCGAAGAGGACGGCATGCTCCACCAGCAGGTCCGTTATTTCCCCTCCGGCGACCCGGACGTCTATCGCCGCATTCGGGACGTCTTCGTTTCCCACTATCGACGGGCGGGCGGGCACGCCGAGGAGATGCCTAAGCTGAGCGAGACTCCCGGCGTCTGGGTGCGGCGGTGAGGGGGGATCGTCCGGGATTCCTACTGCGGATTCGGAGTCCCGAACGATCCCCCCTCACCGCCGCACCGAAGAAGAAGAAAGAAGAAGAAAAGAGAAGTAGGCGGGGAAAATGCAGACCGAAGAAGTGAGAGGATCGCGGGGGCCCGTTTCCGTCGCCGCTCCGCTCACCGTAGCGACGGCTACGCCTCGCGAAGCGGCTCGTCCAACAGACCCTCCGACCCCGCCCTCCGGCGGATCAAAAAATAAGCGGTTCAAGCAATCTCGTCCGGGGATCCGCGCGCGCGGGCGGGAAAGGTCCGCGGGGCGGGACCTAGCGGACGAGGATCAGCTTGGAAGTCTCGACGCGGTCGAGGGCGTGGAGGCGCGCGAAGTAGACGCCGGAGGCGGCGGGGGAGCCGCGGCCGTCGTCGCCGTTCCATGTCTCCTCGTAGCGTCCCGCGCCGACTTCCTCGTCCAGAAGGGTCCGGACCAGCCGGCCGGCGATGTCATAGACGGCGAGCTTCACGCGACCGCTCCGGGGCATGTCGAACCGGAGGTGTGTGGTCGGGTTGAAGGGATTCGGCCGGGCCGGGTGGAGACGGAGAGCCGCCGGCACGTCTCCGCCGAGAAGAACGGCGGTGCAGCCTCCCGTGGTGGACCGTTCCGTCGTCGAGGCCGGGGAGTAGTTCTTCGCCCGATCGTAGGAGAAGGCGGCGTAATAGTAGAGCGTTCCGGGGGCGAGTCCGGAGTCGACGGTGGCGCACGCGTCGCCCGTATCGACCACGATCGCGCCTCCGCCGAGGGACTGGCCGGGCGCGTACGCTTCTCCGTCGACGGGGGCCCACGCGATCGCCGTCGCGGAGCGGACCAGCAGCGCGCCCGCGTAGTCGAGCGCCGCCGGCCGCTCCCAGCCGATCCCGATGGAGCTGTCCTCCGCCGCGTCCGTCTCGAAGGAATCCGGTTCGGCGGGCGGAAGCGTGTCGATCCCGACGAGGGAGAACTTCTGATAGACGCCGACGGGAACATCCGTTCCGGTGATCCGCGCCGTCCAGACGCCCGCCACGGGCGCGCTCACCTCGACCTGTTCCACATTGTTCAGATGATCCTCGCCGGTGGAGGCGCCGAGGGCCGGGTTCGCCGGGTCGAGAACCCATGGGTAACAGGGCGGCCCGGAGGGGGGGATCAACACCAGATCGAGGTCGTTCACGAGGGCCGGGTCGGCGAGTGGGACCGCCGCCGGATCGTCCCAGACCAGTGTGACCCGAATATCCGGGAAGCCGGCCGGCACGGAGAAGCTCCAGTCGCTGGTGGAGCCGTCCGTCAAGCTGTCCTCGACGATCGTCCCGTCGCAGGTTCTCTCCACCGCGCGCATCACATTCATCCTGCCGAAACCGAACCGGTAGTCCGGCCCCGGGCTCCCGAGGTCATCGGCGGTGCCGATGAGGATCGCCTTCAGCGTCGATGGGAGGGGATCCGCGTCCGCGCCTGCGGCCGCCTTCCCCGGCTCCCACGCCTCGTGGGCTTCCAGACGGTCCCCCCGTCCGGTCCGCCAGCACTCGATGAGCAGACAGACGGCGCCGCTCACGGCGGGCGTCGCCATCGACGTGCCGCAATAGTAATTGGCGCCGTACGTGTCTCCCGGCCAGGTGGAGCGGATCGAATAGTCCCATGTGGACTGGCATCCCCCCGCCACGATATCCGGCTTGATCCGGCCGTCGTCCACCGGGCCGTATCCGGAGAAGGTGGTCATGGCGGAGTTGTTGGTGTGGATCGCGCCGACGGTGATCACGTTCTTCGCCGTCGCCGGCGGCGGGACGCAGGCGTACCCGCTGCGCGCGTCGATGGAACAGTCGCCGTCGTTTCGCTCGTTGCCGGCGGCGCAGACCACCGGGATCCTCTTGCCGAAGACACCGGTCACCACCTCGTCGAATTCCGGCGCGTAGGCGTCGTAGTCGCCGTAGAGGTAGCAGTTGTGATAGCCGGCCTCGTCCACGTCGAGCACCCAGGAGTTGCTCGTGAGGTCGATGTCGTACACCGCGATCGCCGACCCGTACTCGGAAGGGACGTCTCCGTAGAAATCGTAGGAGAAGAGGCTGCAGGCGGGGGCGACCCCCTTCCATTGCAGCGACGTCCCTCCCCGGACGGCGCTCATCGCGCCGGAGCCCCCGAGCGTTCCCGCGACGTGGGTGGCGTGATCCGAAACCGATGCGGCATCCACCACCGTCAGCCGGCCGGTGAAATCGGTGTGCGCGTCCACGCGCCCGCCGTCCCAGATTCCGGGGCGGGCGCCCGCGCCGGTGAGGGCGCAGGGGGCGGCGAGGGCCGAGTCCACGTTGCCGTTCACGCGGATGCCGTCGTTGGCGGGGACCGGCGGAGGGAGGGGGGCGCCGATCCAGAGCACCTCGTCCCGGCCCGCCAGTTCCTCCAGCGCGGCGGAGGGGACCTCGACATCGAAGCCGTGAAAAACGCTCCGCGCACCGCGCACCGATCCGCCGAGAAGACGGATGAGACGCGCCCCCTCGCCGAGTCCCACGTCGCCGTGCAGCTTCACGCGGACCTCCGCCACGCCGCCGGTCTTCCCCGCCCCTCTCTCGGCCACGGCCGGATCGATTTTCGTCTCGCCGTGGATCGCGCCGGCCCACAGGATCGCCCCTTCCACCGCCTCCCAGTCCGCGTTCTCATCCACGCGGGTGATCCATGCGCCGCCGGGGACGTATTGGGTTAAAAGAAAACCGGCGCGGTCCATCGCCGCGTGATCCGGCTTCCCTCTCCAGCGGATCAGGATCCTCGATCGTCCCCCCTCGACGAGCGCGCGCGCCTCACCGGCGGGAGAGAGGGCCACCTTCCCGGCGGAGGAATCACCGCCGAAGGCGTCCTCTCGGTCCGTAACGGTCGCGCCGCGGGGATCCGGGGCTCGGAGTCCTTCCCCTCCCACGGCCGCCCCGAGGAGTGCCAGGAAGACCAGGGAGAACCCCAGAAGTCGCGCAGAATGCACGGCCCGATCATGCGTTTCGCGAAGCGGGAAACGAGGCCGGCGGGGGGTTCCCAAACGCCTCGTGAATCCAGTTTGTAATCCGTTGCAGCGCATGGAGTTCGCTCTTTTCTTCTCGGGACCGCCGCCGCCGGTCCGTGGCATGGCTCTTGCCGATCCTGATAGGTACCTACACGAGCAAATCTCAAGCCGGGCCGGGCAAGGGGGCAAAACTCCATGGTCGTTTTCAATTACAGCGGCAAGGAAATCAACGCGAAGGTCGTTTACTACGGACCCGGTCTCTCCGGGAAGACCACCAACCTCGAGCAGATCTTCGGGCAGGTGCCCGAAACCCGCCGCGGCAAAATGGTCTCCATGAAAACCCGAAGCGACCGGACGCTCTTCTTCGATTTCCTGCCGGTGAACGCGGGACAGATCAAGGGATTCGACACCCGTTTCCTGCTTTACACCGTGCCGGGGCAGGTGCACTACAACGCCACGCGCAAACTGGTCCTCAAGGGGACCGACGCCATCATCTTCGTGGCCGATTCCGATCCGGCCCTCCGGCAGGCGAACCGGGAGAGCATGGCGAACCTGGAACAGAACCTGGCGGAATATCAGCTCTCCACGGCCAAGATCCCGGTCATCCTTCAGTTCAACAAAAGAGACCTGCCGAACGCGCTTTCGGTGGATCAATTGAACGCGGATCTGAATCCGCGGGGTTGGCCGTTCTTCGAGGCGGTCGCCGTGAAAGGAGACGGTGTGTGGGAGACGTTCCGCGCGGCGATCGACGCGCTTTTCAAGAGCCTCGAGAGGACGTTGAGCGGGGAAAACGGCGAGGCGGAGGGGGAGAAGTCCCAGGGCGGTAAAGAGACCGCCGGCGAGCTTCCCGATCCGCGCTTCGCGGGCGCCGCGGAAGCGGGAGGCCCGCGCGGACCGGGGGACGAGGTGGTCCGCGTCAGCGCTTCGATCGAGCAGTGGGCGAAAACGGGGGGAACGGCGGACGGCCGATCACGGCCCGCGGGGGAGAAGGACCATGAGAAACCGGTGCGGCGAGAGGGAGATTCCGCGGCTCTGGGGGAGGAAGGTCGGACCGGTGAACAATGTCCTGCTCCGGAGGGGCGTGTTACGCTGCATGGCCGGGTGGAGTCCTATGATGATCCGCTCTTACGGGAGGGCGCCGGCGCCGGTGCTTCTCCGGGACGATCGCCCCAGGGCGGAGTAGAAGAAAACCCCCTGGTCCGGCGGGAGCCGGGAACCGCCTTGCGGTCCGGCTCCGCGGAACGCCCCCCGGTCGCGCAAGAGACTCCCCGGGCGGAGGTCTCGACCGGATCGCCCGCCTCCGGCGTCCGCAAGGACGATGAGGAGCGCCGGGTCGTCCGCGTGCCGATCAGCCTCGACGCCGGGTCCGGAACCGTTCGGATCGAGATCGCCCTCGAGATCGCGATCCAAGATCGCCGGGAACGGGAACAGGTGAAAGAGACGGTCCTGGTTGACACGGGAGGAGAGTGGAAATAGGCTGAGAGCAGGGAGGGGTTTCCGATGATTCGTTGGAGCCTCGCGCTCTGGGTCTTGCTCCTACTCGCGATCGCGCCGGCCGCCGCCGATGAAACGGACCGGGTCTTCGCCGGCTCGTCGTCGGCGTCGCCGCCGAGCGTTTTTCGACTCCCCTCCCAATCGCTCAGCGGCATCCTCGACCCCACGAAACTCTCCCTTTCCAACAGCGTTTCCTTTGTTTACGCCTCCGGTTCCGGCCGTGCCGGGATGAGCGGCCTCTATCAAAACCGTCTCAGCTACCAGCTCGCCGATCCTCTCACGCTGACCGTTCTCCTCGGCTACGAGTACACATCTCCTCTGCGGCGCACCTTCGGCGAGCCGGACGAGGGAGGGCGCTTTCTCCCCGGTTTTACCCTCAGCTACCGCCCGAGCGACAAATTCCTCATGCGGGTCCAGTACCGGACCGTTCCCTCCCTCTATCAGGCCGGGAGTTGGGGCGAATCTCTCTGGCTGCGCGATCCCTTCGAGAACGAGTAGACCGCCGGAAACACACCTCTCCTGATCGGACCCGGGCAACGCCGGAAACCGGGGACGGGGGTCCCCCATTCCCGGAGGGCGCCGGAAGCCCTTCCACGCCGCCGGGAGGGCGGATTTCAGGGGTATGCCGGAGGCCTCGAAACTGGTATAAACAGGAGGATCCCACGAACCGGGAGGTGCCGATGGGCTTTCGCCTGTTCTCCAGAAAAGAGAGGGACAAAGAGGGCGGTCCTCTTCTTCGGAAACTCGAGCAGGAGCCCCGTAATCGGGAGCTGCTCGAGGAAGTCATTCTCTATTTCGAAGGGGAACGCCGTTACGAGAGGGCGCTCGAGTATCTGGACCGGCTGATCGATGTCGATCCGGATAATGTGTGGCTCCGCGTGCGCGCCGGCCGGCTTCTCCGCAAGGCGCGGCGTTTCGAGGAGGCGGTGGTCCGTCTCGAGGAGGCCGCGGCGGCGGCGGCGGACAACCTGGACGTGCAGCTCGGGCTGGTCAAGTCGCTGCTCGCCCTCGGCAGGATCGACGAGGCGGAACGCCTCACCCTCCACATGGTCAACGGGAACCCGGAGGTTCCCCTCTGCCACTACGCGCTCGGCATTCTCCGGGCGCGCCAGGAGAGGAACGACGACGCCATCGAGGCGTATCGTCGCGCCCTCGAGCTGGACCCCGAGTTCGCCCGCGCCCACGCGAACCTCGGCCTTCTCCACGACAGGAACGGCGACGTGGATCTTGCGCTCACCCACTTCCGGCGGGCGATCCGCGCCGAGCCGGAACGCGCGGAGTGGCACCTCAACCTCGGCGCCGTGTACGGAGAGAAGAAGATGATCCGGGAGGCGCTGGCCGAATTTCAGGAGGCGCTCCGGCTCGACCCGAAGAACGTGGAGGCCCACTTCAACATCGGCATGATCTATCACGACCAAGGCTCCTTCGAGGAGGCGATCCGCGAGTTTCGGATCGCGCTGGATGCGGAGCCGGACAACATCAAGGCGCACTATCTGCTCGGGCGCGCCTACATCCGGCGCGGTCTCTACGACCGGGCGCGGAAACAGATGAACAAAGTGCTCTCCCTCGATCCGGACAACGCCAAGGCGTTCTATTATCTGGGCGTGGCGGAGAACAAGCAGGAGAACGTGGAAGACGCGATCGCGGCGCTGGAGCACGCGATCGCGATCAACCCGGGCGACGAGCGCCCCTACTACGTGCTCGGCATCGCCTACGATAAAAAGGGGGCGGGGGATAAGGCGCGGCAGGCGTATCGAACCGCGGACAGGCTTCTGCAGGAGCGCACCCTTCCGGCGTCGGCGGTCTCCGACGGGGCGGCCTTCTCCGGGTCGAGACTCACTTTTCTCCCCGCCGAATTGGGGGGATCCGCCGGAGAGAAAGAGCCGGCGGAGTGACCCGGAACGGAATGTTTCTCTCTGAAAGAATCGGGAACGAAGGGAGCGCGATGCGCGCGGCGTGGATCATCGTTCGGCCGGGCAACCTGGCCCTTCTGGCCGCCGCCCTTCTCTTCGCCTGGTTTCTCGCCGGTGGGGGAGGGGAGGCGCGCGTCGTCGTCTTCGGGATCGCCGGCGCCGTGCTTTTGGCGGCCGGGTTCTACGTCTGGAACGACATGGACGATCGGGAGATCGACCGGGTGAACCGCCCGGAGAGACCTCTCGCGTCCGGAGCCCTCTCGATGCGGGCCGCCGGCGGGCTCCGAATCCTTCTGCTCGCTTGCGCGACCGCGGCGGGCGCCGTCGCCGGCCCGATCCCCCTCGCGGTGTTCCTTCTGTGGAGCGTTTTCCTCGTCGCGTACGAACGCGTGGGGAAGGGGCGCGGCCTTCCGGGGAATTTGATCGTGGCCGCTCTGGGCGGCTCGGCGCTTCTCTTCGGCGCCTGGCTCGGCGGAGACCCGCGGGCGGGCCTTTACCCGGCGCTCTTCGCCTTCTTCCTCCACCTGGGGCGGGAGATCGTGAAGGACGTCGCCGACCGCGAAGGGGACGGCTCCGGGCGGCGTGCCACACTGCCGCTCCGGCTCGGCGACCGCCGGGCGATCGGCGTTTCGGCCGCGCCTCTGGCGGGTCTCGTGATTCTCACGCCGATCCCCTTTCTCCTCGGCGATTACAACTGGGTTTATCTTTTCGTGTTCGCCGTCGGCGTGGATCTTCTCCTCGCGTGGGGGATGATCCGATGTTGGATCCGCCCCGATCGCGGAAACCTGGTTCGTCTCTCTCGCATCCTGAAGGGGCAGATGATCGTCGCCATGCTCGCGATTCTGCTCGGGAGTCCGTCCTGACATGGGATTCGCCGCCGCGCTCATTCTCGGATTGATTCAGGGATTAACCGAGTTTTTCCCCGTTTCCAGCTCGGGGCACCTGGTGCTGGGGCAGGCGGTGCTCGGCGTGCACGCCGAGGGCATCCTGATGGAGGTGCTCCTCCACGTCGGCACGGCGCTGGTGGTCCTCTTCTTTTACCGGGAGAAGGTGATCGACCTTCTGCGGCCGCGATTCGACCGCGCGCGAAATCGTTACCGAATCGCCATCGTCGCCGGCCTCGTCCCGACGGGATTCGCGGGCGTTTTCCTCAAGGACCGGATCGAGGAGCTTTTCGAGCGGCCCGGGCCGACGACGATCGCCTTGGCGGTGACCGGCGTGATCCTTCTGCTGACCCGCCTCGCGCCCAAACGGGAGAGGGAGCTCACCTACCGGATCGCTTTTCTGATCGGCGTCGCCCAGGCGATCGCCATCCTTCCCGGGATCTCCCGGTCCGGCGCGACCATCGCGACGGCCCTCTTTCTGGGGCTCCGGCGAAAGGAAGCGGCGGAGTTCTCCTTCCTGCTCTCGGTGCCGGCCATTCTGGGCGCCGCCCTCCTCACCGCGCGCGATCTGGGGGCCGAGGCGGCCGCCGGCGGCGTGCTTCTCCCCGCCCTCGCCGGAACGGCGGTGGCGATCCTCTCCGGATACCTGGCGCTCCGCTTTTTGGTGGGCATCGTGCTCGCGGGAAAGATCGACCGTTTCGGTTGGTACTGTCTCGCCGTCGCGGCCGCCGGCGCGGTCGCGCTCACGCTCTCCTGATCCGCCCGTGACGGAGTCCGCCGCCCGGACGCGGGGCGGCGCGCTCAGCGGATGGAAACCCATCAGAGGATTTTCTTATAGACTTCCATGGTTCGGCGTCCCGACTCCTCCCAGGAAAGCGGTCCCGACGCGGCGCGCGTCGCGGCCGCGGCCATGCGTTTCCGCTCCGATCCGTCGGAGGCGAGCCGGAGAATCTCTCGGGCGAAGGAGGCCGTGTCTCCCGCCGGCACGGCTACGCCGGCGCCCGTCTCGCGGACCGTCTCGCCGAGGGCTCCCGCGTCGCTCACCACGGCCGGGAGGCCGTGCGTGAAAGCGAGCGCGAGAACACCGCTCTGGTAGGCGCGTCTGTGAGTGAGCACGCAGAGGTCCGCCGCCCGGAGGAGGTCGCTCGCCTCATCGCCGGGGATGTAGCGGAAGTCCAGGGTCAAACGTCCGGCGCCGGCGTCGAGAGCGGCGCGGCGCGCCTCCAAGGCGGCGCCGTAGGCCGGGTCGATGGGAAGCCCCGCCACGACGATTCGAACCGGTGCGTTTCCCGCGGCGAGGAGCCCCGCCGCGTCGATGAGCGTCTCCAGCCCCTTGTAGGGTTTCACCTCACCGAAATTGACCGCTAATATTTCGTCGTCGCCGACCCCCCAGCGGCGGCGACCACGAGCGCGGGCCTCCGGGTTGGGATCGGGCGGCGGCTCGCATCCATGCGGCACGACCCAGACTTTTTCCGCCGCCTCCGGGTAGAGCCGGATGAAATCCTCGCGGTTGGCTGCGCCGTGCACGATCACCGCCGCCGCGCGCGTGTAGAGCCGGTCCATGCTTCGGCGCATCCACGACGAGTCGCCCCCCTCTTCACCGGCTCGCGACCCCAGGTCTTCCACGTTGTGGCAGGTGATGACGAGACGCGTTCCATCCGTTCCCATTCGGAGAAGGTGCCGCGCTTCCCACCAGAATAGAATCTCTTGCGTGTGAATCACCGAGGGGCGCTCGCGCCGCACCCACGCCGTCGCCCGCCTGTACGATCGGTCATACCGCAGGAAACGGGTGATTCTTTCCGCCGGCCGGAGAAGCCGTTCGCCGGGGGTCAGGGAACGATTGTCCCTCGCTCCCACGTCCCAGAGGTGGAAGAGGGGCTCCCATCGATAGGCGCGCGGAAGATCGCGGAGTTCGAAACGGCTCGACGTGAGCAGGGAACAACGATCGACCCGAGGCGCCACCGCGTTCGCCAGGTTGTGGGTGTAGCGGCCGATGCCGCGCATGCCGAGCGGATGAAGTAGAGCGACGTGCATCCTCCGCCTCCCCGGACTGTGTGGTCGGCGCGAGCCGCCGCCCACTTTCCCGGCCGCCATCCTAGCATTCAAGCCGGTGGGGCGCCTACCCTTTCCAGAGTCCTCCGGTTCCTTCGCGCCCAGCCCCCGCGTCCCCATCCCCACGCGATCCTCTCCCGTTCGGGCGAAGGGCACCGTTTCCCCCGATCCGGCGATCCGTCACCTTTTCCCGTCGCTTGATCGTCACGGCGCGGCCGCCGCGGAGAAAGGGAGCAAAGTCGAGCCGCCCCTTTGCGGTTGACAGAAACGGCGAGGACGGGTAGGCTTAACATGTTCTGGTTATTGGCGATAGGCACGGCTACCTCCCGGAACCGGCCGTGCTCCCGGCTTCGCCTCCCGCGGAGAGCGGGAACCGGCCGATCCCCAGGCCGGTGGAAAAGGAAACAGGGAAAGGAACGGTCGTCCCCATGGTTCGGACAGCACGAAACCTCGCCATCTGGATTCTTCTCGCGATTCCCGCCCTCGCGGCGGCGGTCGACTTCGACGCCATTGAAACGCTGACCAGTCCGGCCCAGAAGGTCGACGCCTATGAGGCGCTCCTCGGCGTGGACGCGGATTCCGCAGAGATCCTCTTTAAGCTGGGGAACGCGTACTACGACATGCAGCTGCACGACGAGGCGATTGAAAGGTACCGGCGCTCGCTCCGGGCCGCCGCCGATCTTCCGGTGCTCGTGAACCTGACCTACGTGCTGGCCGAACTCAATCGGCGGGAAGAGGCGGACAAGGCTTTCCGCGATTTCCTCGCCGCCCGGCCTCTCGATCCTCTCGCCCGCGCCTTCTACGCCGATTTCCTCGCGGAAAGCGGCGAGATCGCCGCGGAACCGGAGGAGAGGCAAAAGGAGACTCAGCGGGCCGCGGAGGAGTACAGGCGCGCCCTGGAGATCGATCCCCGCTGCGTGGAGGCGCGATTCGGCTTCGGCGTCCTCTTCGCCCGGGCCGGAATCTTCGAGGAGGCGATTCGCGAGTGGAAGCGGGCTTTGGAAACGGACCCGCGCCACCGCCTGGCGAGCCGGCTCCGCGTCAACATCTCCGACGCGGAACGGCGGCTCGGCCGTTGACGGACCGGGAAGGCGTCTGTACAGTTTTTCCGTACATCCCCATGGAATCCGATCGTGAACTGCGCTTCTTTCAGGGAGGGAAGACGAGAAATGAAAACCGGTAAGCGTCGAGCATTGCTCTTCGCCGTTCTCTTCGCCGCCGCGGCGCTCCTTTTCGCCGCCTGCCAGCAGGTGCACGAGGACGTGATGGAGTTCGAGAAGGACGGCACCGTGGACGAGGACACCAGGGTGACCCGCCTGATGAACAGCGGCAAGCACTACCTGGACAGCGAACTCTACTCCCAGGCGGAGGAGGCTTATCGCGAGGTGGTGCGGATCCAGCCGGACAACAAGGTGGCCTACACCAACCTCGCTTTCGCGGTGCGCGCCCAGGAGCGTTACGACGAGGCTTTTGAGCTTTATCAACGTTACACGGCTAAATTCCCCGACGACGCGGACGGATTCGCCCGTCTCGCCGCGGCGTACGCGGATCGCGAAGACTACGCCAACGCCGCCGTCCAGATCCAGCGGGCGATCCAGGTCGATCCGGAGGATACCCGGCTTCAGACCGACCTCGCCTTCTATTACGAGAAGGAGGAGCGCTGGGAAGAGGCGCAGGTCGCATACGAGAAGGCGCTCGAGGCGGAGCCGGACAACGAGGACATCCAGCAGAAGCTGTCGGCGATCTACAACAAGCTCGGCAAAACCGACGAGCTGCTCGCCTCTCAGGAAACCCTTTTGGCGAAGGACCCGGAAAACGCCCGACTCATGAAGAACGTCGCCCGGCTGCGCGTCGAGATGGAGGATTTCGGCGGCGCCGCGGAACTCTACGCCCGCCTCGCCGACCTGGAGCCGGACAACGCCAACTGGGTGCGGAGCCTCGCCGTCGCCAACCTGCACACCGGGGACACCCTCGCCGCGGCGGGCGCCTACGAGCGTCTGATTCAGCAGGACCCGTCCAGCTCGGAGGCTTTCATCCGGCTCGCCGATCTGCAGGCGAGCGACAAGATCAAGAACCTGAGCGGGGCGATTCAGAACGTGAGCCGCGGTCTCGAGCTGAACCCGAACAACGCCCGGGGTTGGTGCGTCTGGGGCGACATCCTGGAGAAACAGAAGAAGTACGAGCAGGCGATCGCCAAGTTCGAGAAGGCGGTCACTCTGAGCGATCCGATCTGGTCCCCTTACGCGGAACGCCAGATTCCGAGGCAGGAGCAGCTGATCGAGCGGGAAGACGCTCTCCGGCGGAAGGCGGAATACGAGAAGCTCGAGGAATACGGCGACTGATCCGACCGTTTCGGCGGAAGACTCCCGCCGCGGGTTGCATGCCCCGCCTCTTCGGGAGGCGGGGCTTTTCTTCGGACGCACCAGGAAATCGGAATGAGCGGTGAAAGCGAAAACCGGATGCCCGGAGCGGGGGAACGGGTCGCCGTCGCCCTGAGCGGGGGGGTGGACAGCTCCGCCGCCGCCTGGCTTCTCCGCGAGGCGGGATGCCGGACC
This sequence comes from Candidatus Eisenbacteria bacterium, assembly GCA_016930695.1. Lineage (NCBI taxonomy): Bacteria > Candidatus Eiseniibacteriota > Candidatus Eiseniibacteriota bacterium. The sequence goes on along the minus strand of JAFGGD010000060.1, from coordinate 30,444 downwards.
GTCGCCTTCACCATCCGCCATCTCTGCGGCGCCGAAGGAGAGGGCGGACCGGAAGAGGACTCGCTCGGCGGCGCGGCGCGCGTCGCGGAGGCGCTCGGGATTCCGCACCACGTGCTGGACGCGCGCGAGATCTTCCGGGACGAAGTGATGGAGCCCTTCCGCCGGGAGTATCTCGCCGGACGCACACCGAACCCCTGCGTGGTTTGCAACCGGAGCATCAAGTTCGGGGTTCTTCTGCGCGAGGTTCTGGACGGGGGCTTCGACCGGCTCGCCACGGGGCACCACGCTCGCCTCGCCGGGCCGGAGGGCGGTCTCCGGATCCGGCGCGCGGCCGATCTCTCCAAAGACCAGTCCTACGTGCTCTGGGCGATCGGCGCCGCGGCGCTCCCGCGCCTCGCCTTTCCCGTCGGCGGGCTTGCGAAGGCGGAGGTGCGGAGGATCGCAGCCGCGGCCGGGCTCCCCGCCGTCGACCGTCCCGAGAGCCAGGACGTCTGCTTTCTCGGGACGGGCGATCTCCCCGGCTTCCTCGGCGAACCGCGGCCCGGTCCGATCATGGACGGGGCGGGGACGCGCATCGGCACGCACCGCGGGGCCGCGTGCTACACCATCGGCCAGAGAAAGGGTCTCGGCGTCGCCGCCGGCGAGCCTCTCTACGTGGTGGAGACGGACACCCGCCTGAACGTGATTCGTCTCGGACGGGAGGAGGAGCTTTTCGCCTCCGCCGCGATCCTCGGCGACGAGAACTTCCACGCCCCGGAGGAGGAAGCGCTTCGTGGCGAGGTGCTCGTGAAGATCCGTTACCGACACGAGCCCTCGGCCGCCCTCCTCCGCCGCGACGATCGGGGCCGCCTGCGGGTTCTCTTCCACAAGCCACAGAGGGCGGTCACCCCCGGCCAGTCCGCCGTCTTCTATCGCGGCGACACACTCCTCGGCGGCGCCGTGATCGACGCCGCGCTCCGTTCTTGACACCTCCCTTCCGCCGCTGCTACTGATCGGATTTTAGTGAAGCGACGGCCGGGCGCGGACGCCTGTTTCCTTCCCGGCGAGGAGGTGACCTTGAAACGGGACGATCTGCTGAAAAGGGTGAAGGAGGACGAGGTCGAGATCGTCGCCCTCCAGTTCACCGACATTCTCGGCACGACGAAGAGCGTCAGCATCCCCACCGGGCGTCTCCCGGAAGCGCTGGACCGGGGGATCTGGTTCGACGGTTCCTCCATCGAGGGGTTCGCCAGGATCTATGAATCCGACATGGTGCTCCGGCCGGACCGGCGCACCTACAGCGTGCTCCCCTGGACGCCTTCGGGGGCGCGCACGGCGCGGATCATCTGCGACATCCACCGGCCCGACGGCTCCCCCTTCCCGGGAGACCCTCGATACGTGCTCCGGCGGATGATGGAGCGGGCCGCATCGATGGGAGTCGTCTACAACGCCGGCCCCGAGCTGGAGTTTTTCCTCTTCAAGAAGAACGCCGACGACAAGCCGCGGCGGATGGATTTCCCTCTCCGGCCGGTGCCGCACGACGTGGGGGGGTACTTCGATTTTTCCCCTCTCGATCTCGCTTCGGCGGTGCAGGCGGAGATCATGCGTTACGCCTCCTCCCTCGGCATGCACGCGGAGAGCGCGCATCACGAGGTGGCGATGGCGCAGCACGAGATCGACATCGAGTACGCCGACGCCCTCACCTCGGCGGACAACGTGATCACCCTCCGTTACACGATCCGCGCCGTGGCGGCGGCGCACGGTCTCTACGCGACCTTCATGCCCAAGCCGATCCAGGGGGAGAACGGGTCGGGGATGCACGTCCACCAATCCCTCTTCGATCGGGAGGGGAAGAGCGCCTTCTTCGACGCCGATGACCGCTACCGCCTCTCGCCGGCGGCGTACCGTTTCATCGCCGGGCAGCTCGCCCACGCCCGCGCCTTCGCCGCGGTGGTCGCGCCTACGGTGAACTCCTACAAGCGGCTGACGCCGGGTTACGAAGCGCCGGTCTATGTCTGCTGGGGCCGCGTCAACCGGTCCGCGCTGATCCGCGTGCCGAGCTACTCGCCGGGACGGGAACAGTCGACGCGCGCCGAACTCCGCTGTCCGGACCCGAGCGCGAATCCCTATCTCGCCTTCGCGGTGATGCTCGCCGCCGGCCTGGACGGAATCGAAAAGGAGATGAACGCGCCGGAACCGGTGGAGGAGGACGTCTACGATCTGGACGACGCGGCCCTCTCCCGGAGCGGGATCCAATCCCTCCCGATGACCCTGGGCGGCGCGCTCCGCGCCCTCGCCGGGGACGATGTCATACGCGAGGCGCTCGGCGAGCACGTCTACGACGCCTTCACCCGCGCCAAAACCGCCGAGTGGGAGGAATACCGTAATTACGTCACCGGCTGGGAGCTGGAGCGTTATCTGGAGAAGCTGTAGGGCGGGCTCGATCGCGATAAAAAAAAGGCCGGACCGGCCGATTGGCTCCGGGGTTCGCTTGCCGGGGGGGCGGACGACCTTCGAACAGTTTCCCAACTGCCTGCATGGGAGGTAAGGAAGGTGTCGAGGACGTTCTCCTCGCCCCGGCGGCGTCCCGTCGCGTCGACCAGGTCCGGCGTCTTCCGGTCCATCGACAGGTTTCGTCGTCGCAATAACCAGTCTATCCCAAACAGCGCCTCCCGGCCAAGCCCCTCGTGGATTTTCTTGGAACATCACAGAGCCCGGCGCTCTAATTCTATTATTGACAGTTGGTTAGGTCTTGCCCGTCCCGTCGCTCCTTTCCCTTTTCATCCACTCCGCCGGCCCCTTTTCCTCCCCGTGCCGGGGACGCTGAAATGCCTTTTCCCGTTATCCTTTTTCTTGGCAAGAAGATAGGTGGGCGGGATTGGGGGCCCGTCCCCCGAAAACCTGGAAATTAAACGTAACTTGTTTCTAATGAATCGGTTATTCGCTTTCTTGATGCCGGAGGAAGGAAGGGAGGGGGGATCGTGCGCCGCCGTTTCTCTAGAGTTTCGCCAGAGAGACACGGAATGTCTCTCCTTGGTTCGTCCAGGGGACGCCACTCGTGGAGAGGACCGGGATGACCGCGAAGATCTGAATCTTCTCGGCAGGGCCCTTTCCGTGTCCGAAGTAGCACCCGTGAAGGAGCGCTTTCATCTCTTTCTCCGCAGCGTATTTCAGCACCGACGAATCGAAGGGGCGAAGCACCCTCCTCTGTTCCGCCCCCAAGGGGATCACGAGCGGAGAGAGCCAGCCGTCCTGTATGTCGTACACGACGGTGAAGAGGGAGTCGGACATCCACGTTTCGCCGTTCCACTCGACGAGTATCCGCGTGGAATCGGGAAAGCACCATTCCCTGCACTCCGCCTGGAAACGGAGGATCAGGCGGTCTTCCTCCGTCAGGGGATAGAGGACATAGCAGGCGACGGCGTAGTTGAACCGCCGGATCTGATTCCCGAGGATCCTGTCCGGCCCGGAGCGCACGATCCTCTCGAAGAGATCCGCGCGCGTGAAGACACCGTGGCAGCAGATGTCCACCGCCTCGATCTCCTCGACGACCGGAACGGTCTGCCCGGCCGCCCGGCCGGGATGGAATACGGCGAGAAAAAACAACGGCCCAAACAAGACGGGAATGGATCTTCGAGGAATCATCTTTCTTTCCCCCGGTGGCGATCCCCACTCGTTTTCATCCGGAGGCCGCCGGCGATCCCCGGACGCTTTCAACTTACACGGGGAAGGCGTTTTCGCCCAGCCGTCGGGAGCGTAAAGCTGAAGGGTGAGGCGTGGATGTTGTGGACGTACTTTCGCCTCCCATCATTTGTAGGGGGCTGGGCGAGGCCCTCCCTTGTGTTTATAGTAAAAGTATTCGAACGAGCGGCCCGGGATTCCGTAAAAACGGCGTGGACAGGGGAAAGAAAAATGGAAATAAAAGGAATCGGACGCGGGAACTTGGACGCTCCATATTCGCCGGAGAACGTAGCGCAAGAGGCGCCCGTCTCGAACCGGATGAACGCCTGCCTCGCCGTTCTCATTTTCCTGTGCTTTTTGTTGTCGACGAGCACTGGAGCGGAAGAATCGCGAGGTCGCGCGATTCTAGCCGGAGCCAAGAAGCAGATCGGCGTCGTCGCATGGGATAGAACAATGGGCTACTATCGTTCCCCCGGAGAGGGAGTGTGTACGGATGTCGTTTTGGATGCCTTCTTTTCCGCGGGGATCGATCTGCGGACTCTTCTCGCCGAGGACATCCGCGCGCACAGGGAAGAATACCCATTCGCGGAGGGGAACTCCATTGACGCCAGGAGGGCGCGCGTTCTCGTGGATTGGTTTCGGCGGCATTGGGAGCCCCTACCGTTGGATCGTGACTTCCTTCCGGGCGATGTCGTTTTCTACACCGGAACCTACCGCTCGGACGGCGTCGCCGATCATGTGGGGATCGTCTCCGACAAAAGCTCCTCCGAGGGCGTTCCCCTGATCATCGATAACTTCCCCGACCCGGGATATGTGAGCGAAACAGCGGACGTCTTCTGCGCCGAAATGATCGGACACTTCCGTGTTCGCTCCGAAGGGAATTCCGATACCGGGTCGCCCGAGTGATGCCGCATCCGCATGACCGGAAGAACACCGAATCAGACCACGGCGTTGCGGCGAAGGGCAGAAGGGCCCTTGACCTCCCAACCCATTGCGCTACAATACCCAGTGACCCCCGGAGGGATGGCCGAGTGGTTGAAGGCGGCGGTCTTGAAAACCGTTAACCGAAAGGTTCGTGGGTTCGAATCCTACTCCCTCCGCCAGAATCGGAATGAGGTTGATCCGGCAGAAGGCCCATCGCGCGGAGAGGTGCGTGAGTGGCTGAAACGAACCGCCTGCTAAGCGGTTGAGGGGCTTAACCCCCCTCCGAGGGTTCGAATCCCTCCCTCTCCGCCAGCTTATCGGGAGGGGCGTCCCGCCGGGGCGCCCCTTTCACTCGTGAGGTGCGGCGCTGGAAAACGTGCGGACCTTCTATCTCGCCATCGCCCTGCTGATCGGGGTGCTCGTCTTCGGCACCCTCGGCTATATGCTCATCGAGAGCCTCCCGGTGCTGGACGCCGTCTACATGACGGTGATCACCATCGCGACCGTCGGCTTCCAGGAGATCAAGGAGGGGGGGCTCTCCCCGGCCGGCCGGGTCTTCACCATTTTCGTGATCTTCCTGGCGATCGGCGTCGGGACGTACGGGATCGGGTCGATCTTCGCCTTCATCGTCGAGGGGCGGCTGCGCCACGCGATTCGGAGGAAGCGGATGCGGAAAGAGATCGAAAACCTGGCGGACCATTACGTGATCGCCGGGATCGGCAAAACGGGGTGGGAGGTGGTCGCCGAACTGGAGAGGATCGGCGAGCCCTACGTGGTGATCGACATCGACGATGCCAAGATCGGAAGGCTCAACGCCGCCTTTCCGAAGGCGCTCGCCATCGTCGGCAACGCCACGGAGGAGAGCGCGCTGGAGGAGGCGGGGATCCGCAACGCACGGGCGATGATCTGCGCGCTTCCCGATGACGCGGAGAACATCGTGGCGGTGCTGACGGCGCGGGGACTCAAGCTGGACCTTCTGGTCATCAGCCGCGGTGTGGACGAGGAATCGATCCGCAAGCTGCGGCGCGCCGGCGCGGACCAGGTGATCCTGCCGGCGCAGATCGCCGGCATCCGGATGGCGAGCTTCGCCGTTCGCCCCCACATCTGCGATTTCCTCGATTTCGTGACCCGCGGGAAGGACGTGACCCTACGAATGGAGGAGGTCGTTCTCGCGCGGGACGCGGTTTTGGCGGGGAAGGCGCTCCGGGACTCGAGGATCCGCGAGGAATCGGGGGCGATCGTGATCGGCGTCCGCCACAAGGAGAACATGATCATCAATCCCCCGGTGGACCTCGTTCTCGGCGCCGGCGACACGTTGATCCTTCTCGGCACGGAGGACCAGCTCGCGAATCTCTACCGTTATATGAAGGTGGAGCGGTAGAGGAGAGGCGCCTTCGCGCGGAGCGCGGTTCTCTTCTTCCCGCAAATAAAAACCGCCCGCTCATGCCGAGCGGGCGGTTTCACGTCTACGCCCAGGAGGACTCGAACCCCCAACCTTCTGGTCCGTAGCCAGACGCTCTGTCCAGTTGAGCTATGGGCGCGAAGATTCGCGTGTCGCGAAGGGTCAGGATAGTCCAATCCGCGGGAATCGACAAGAATAAATAGGGACAGCCACCGATTATCCACTCGCTATCATAGGTGACCGCCCCTATTTAGAAAGCGGTTTATTCGTTGTGGGGGAAGGGGTAAGGTCGGGTCGGAGCGGGACGTGTCCGACGGGAAATCGGGCTCGGTCCGACGGGAGACCCGATGAAAGAGAGGGACGGCAGCAAGGGGAAGGGAGGGGGGCGCGCGTGGCTTTTCCTCCCCGCCTGGGTCGCGGGAGCGCTCTTCGCCTGGCGTTTCCGCTTCGTCTGCGACGACGCGTACATCTCTTTCCGCTACGCCCGCAACCTGGCGTGCGGCCACGGCCTCCGCTATAGCCCGGGCGAGAATCCTCCCGTCGAGGGTTACAGCAACTTCCTCTGGGTGCTGATCTGCGCGCTCTTCGAGAGGGCCGGCGCGGCGATCACCCTCTGGCCGCCGCTCCTCTCCGCCGCATGCGCCTCGGCGCTCCTCTTTCTCCTCTTCGACCGCCTCCGCCGGCGCCTGGGCGCGGGGGATTTCCCCTCCTTCGCCGCGACCCTCGCCCTCGCCCTCTTCCCCCCCTTCGCGGTCTGGTCGACGGGGGGGCTCGCGACGATGCCCTTCGCCCTCCTCCTCTTCCTTCTCTTCGACAGGCTCTTCCTCGCGGAGAGGCCGGACGGGGTCGGCGCCGGCGCCACCGGCGTTCTCCTCGCGCTTGTGCGCGTCGAGGGAGGAGGATGGGCGGCGATCCTTTTCGTGCTCGCCCTGCTCGTTCGCGGACGGAAGGGGGGCTCCCGTCCGATCCTCGTCGCGGCGGCGGCGACGGCCGTGACCATCGCGGCGCACCTCGCCTGGCGCTTCTCCTACTACGGATCGATCACGCCCAACACGCTGGTCGCCAAGGGGGCGCTCGACGCGGTCCGTCTCGGCCGCGGCTTCGACTACGTCGCCACCTTTCTGCTCACCTTCCTGACGCCCATCGCGCTCCTCTTCGCCCTCCCCGCGGCGCTCCGCCGGGAGAGGCGCGGGATCGGCTTTCCGGCGGCGGCGCTCGCCTTCGCCTTCCCGGTCTACGCGGTTCTCGCCACGGGAGACTTCATGAGCATGGGGCGATTCCTCGTCCCCGGCCTCCCCTTCGGCGCGCTCCTTTTCGCTCTCGCGCTCGCCGATCTGCGGCGTTCCCCCCGCCGAAACGCGCGGATCGCGGCGCCGGTCTTGGCGGGGGCGGTGATCGTCGTCGGCGCGCTCCCCGCCTGGAACGTCCATCTCGTTCCCCACGAAGCGCGCGCCCGGTTCCAGTTCCGGCGCGCCCAGGAGAGCGAATTCGAGCATTGGGAGCTGACGAAGAGAAAGGCGGCGATTTGGTCCGAGGAGGGACGGGCGCTCCGGCGTTACCTGGAGGAGAGGCCCCACGCGGACCCGCGGCCCTCCTTCGTCTGCGGGACCATCGGCGCCCGAGGGTATTATTCGGACGTGTATATTTATGACACGCACGGATTGGTGACGCCCGAGGTGGCCCGCCGGCCCGTGGCGCCGGACGAGCCCCTCCAGCCGCCCGGCCACGACAAGCGTGTGCCGGAAACTTACTTTCTCAAGGACCGGCCGACGGTGTTCGACATGCGGATCGTCCGGGCGCTGAAGCCGCGCGCCCTCCTGCGGGAGTGCCTCGCCTATCGGGAGGAACTCCGGGCCGCCGGCCTGGAGCTTCCCTACCTGGTCGACTTCGCCCCTCTGGGGGAGACGGACACGGAGGGGCGCCGGGATTACGTATTGGTTTGGGTGCGCGCCCCGGAGGGGGCCGACCCGGACGCGGCGTGGGAGGATCTTCGGGACCGCGCGTTGAAGAGGAAGTGAGCAGGGGAGGGATTCGGTTTTTCGCTACCGGATACCTCCTCACTTCGTTCGGAGAGAATCTGGTAACGAAAGGGACGGATCCCCTTCCGCCGCCCGCCCGCCTACTCCAGAACCCAGATGTCGAATGTGCCGTCGCGGTCGCTGGCGAAGGCGATGCGCGTTCCGTCCGGCGACCAGGCCGGCTCGAGGTCGGAGGCGAAGTGGTTGGTGACGATCTTTTTGTCGCCCGTCGCCGGGTCGAGCGCCCAGAGGTCCCAGTTGCCGTTCCTATAGTAAGCGTAAACGAGGAGACGTCCGCCGGGCGCGTACTCCGGGTCGACCTCGCGCGCCGCCGGGTCGTTGCCTCCGGGGACCGCCACGAGCGTCAGGGAAGGAGGCGTCACGGACCAGAGATCCAAGCCGCCGTTCTGATTTCCCGTGAAGACGAGTGACGATCCATTCGGCGTCCAGACCGCCGAGGACTCGGCCGAGGCGGCGGAGGTCCTCTGCTCGGCGACGCCCGCCGCCGAGCCGCCGCTCATCGGCATCGTGTAGATGTTCCAGTTGCCGTCGCGGATGGAGTGGAAGGCGATCGACGTCCCGCTCGACGACCAGGCCGGGCCGCGGTCGTGGCTCCCGTTCGTGGTCACCTGCGTGGCGGCGCCTCCCGACGTTCCCACTGTCCAGATGTCCCAGTTCCCGCTCCGGTCCGACGCGAAGGCGATCACGCTCCCGAAAGGAGCCCAGTCGGGTGAGCGGTCCTCGTTCGGCGAGTCGGTGATCCGCGCCGCCGCGCCGGCCGATACGGCCGTCGTCCAGATGTCCCGGTTGCCGCCGTCCCCCTCGGAGACGAAGGCGATCGATGCGCCGTCCGGCGACCAGGACGGCTCCCTTTCGGTGTCCGCCTGATCGCCCGCGGAGGCGAGCTTGGAGAAGCGGATCGCCCGCAGGAAGACGGTCACTTTCTTCGTCCCCGTCACGCCGCCCCCATCCTCGGCGCGCACGGTGACCTCCATTTCCGCGCCGTCCTCGAAGAGAAGGGAGGGGACATAGACGTTGAAGGGGGATTGGGAGGCGGCGCCCATCTCCACGCCGTCCAATTCGACGCGGATCGAGGCGATCCCCTCCGGATCGGCGGCGCTCCCGATCACCCGGAAGCCGACAGGCGAGAGGGTGTCCCCCTCGGCGGGGGAGGAGATCACGATCGACGGCGCCCCGTCCGGTTCGGCCGGGTTTTCGTGGTGACCGCAAAAAAGAACGAAAAGAGTGAAAAGAGGCCAAAGCCGGGCGATCGGGACGATTCCTCGCGTGCGCGCGAACGGGCGTTCCTGTTTCATGATTGAATCAACCTCCCTCGGGTTGACTTCCCTCGGCTCTCGTTGCACCATTCCGCCGGAAGGCCGCGCCGGGCGGCGGAAGGGGACCTGTGGTGACCTCCAGGCGGATTCTGCCATTCCTCCTGCTTATCGGCATCTTGCTGCGTGTGGCTTACCTCGCCGGCCACAGCCGGGCCCCCGAGTTCCGCGAGCCGACTCTGGACGCCCGATGGTACCACGACCGGGCGGTCGCGTGGGCCGACGGCTCCCCGGGGACCGAATGGGACCTCTTTCGCGCCCCCTTCTATCCTCTCGTCCTGGGGCAGATCTACCGCGTCTTCGGGGTGAATCCGTGGGTCCCCCGCCTGTTCCACTCCCTCCTCGGTCTCGGCGCGATCCTCTTTATCTACGGCATCGGCGCCCGAGCGTTCGGGCGAACCGCCGGGCTCCTCGCCGCGGCGATCGCCCTCTTCTACGCCCCCTTCCTCTATTTCGAGGGGGAACTTCTCGTCACGACGCTTTACCTCTTTCTGATCCTGCTCGCGGCGTGGCTGGCGATCCGCGCCGCCGAAAAGGGGGGCGTCCTCTGGGCGGCGGCCGGTCTCGCCCTCGGCCTCGCCGTCGTTACCCGGCCGACGGCGCTCGTGATCGTCCCCTTCCTGATCCTCTGGCAGATCTTCCGCCTCCGCCGCCGCGCCGCCCTGCCGGTTCTTCTTTTCGCCGCGGGGATCGCCGCCTTCCCGCTGGTCGCGGCCGCCCGCAACCGGGCGCTCTACGGCGAGTTCACACTCGCCTCGCAGGGAGGCGTCAATCTTTATATCGGAAATAACCTGATCTCCGACGGGAAGACCGCCACGGTCCCCGGCTGGCTCGACGTCTCCTATGAGACGAAGGAGTACGAGGACAACGTCTCCCTGGCGGCCACGCGGATCGCCGAGAGGGAGGAGGGGCGCCCACTCGGTCCCGCCGCCGTCTCCCGGCACTGGACGGCGAAGTCGCTCCGCTGGATGATGAACGATCCGGGCGCGTCGCTCGCCCTCTTCGGCCGGAAGCTCTACTATCTGATGAACGGCTACGAGATCCCCAACAACCGTTTCGTGTTCGAGCATTTCCGGGAGTACGCGCCCAACCTGCTCCGCTTCTCGATCTGCGCGGCGTGCCTGATCGCCCTCGGAACCGCCGGAATGTTTCTGCCGGTTAGGCGCCCCGCCGCGCGCGAGATCCTGGCGATCTTCCTCGCCGCGCAGGCGCTCGGCGTGGTCCTCTTTTTCGTCTGCGCCCGCTTCCGGATTCCCATCCTGCCGTTCTGGATTCTTTTCGCCGCGCACTTCCTCGCGCGGGCGGTCCGGGAACGCCGCCGCTTTCTCCGGCGCGCCGCTTTCCCGGTCGCGATCTTGCTGCTGGTGATCGGGCACACACGCTTTTTCGGCGTGGACACGGTCGGCGACAGGCACGTCGTGCATTTCAACCGCGCCTGGGCTTTCGCGCGGACCGGCGATCTCGAGAGGGCGGAGAGGGAGTACGCGCTCTCCATCGAACAGGGTCCTCCGAATCCGCGGGCGCTCATCAACTACGGCGCGGTATTGGCGGAACGCGGCAAGCTGGACGAGGCGGAGAGGGCCTTCGTCGGGGCGCTACGGATCGCCCCCGAATACGGCGGTTTCGTCTGGAACAACCTCGCCATGACGCGGATGCTCGGCGGCGATTGGGAGGGGGCGCGGCGCGATTTCGAGCGCGCACTCGAGGCGGACCCGCGGGACCCGGAGGTGTACATCAATCTGGGGAACGTGCTTCTCGCGCTGGAGCGGCCGGAGGAGGCGATCGCCCGTTTCGACGAGGCGATCCGGCGCGGGACGGCGCGCGCGGTGCTGGCGCGGCTCGGCCGGGCGATGGCGCTCGCCGACATGGGCCGCCTGGACGAGGCGGCGGACGAGGCGGAGGAGGCGGCGCGGTCGATGCCGGAGTCGCGGGCCGGTTGGGTGGTGCTGCACGAAATCGCGCGCCGCGCCGGCCGGGACGAGACGGCCTCCGAGGCGCTCCGGCGTTTCCACGCCGTCACCGGGCGCCTACCCGTGCGGGAGGATCTGCCGGAGTGGTGGAGGGATTGAGTTGTTGATCGCCGGCGAAGCGCACGAACGCTGGATGGACGCCGCCATCCGAGAGGCGGAGAAGGCGTCGGAGGAGGACGAGGTCCCGGTCGGCGCGGTGATCGTGCATGAGGGGCGGCTCATCGGTCGCGGCCACAACCGGACCGAGGCGACCCGCGACCCGACCGCCCACGCCGAGATCCTCGCCATCGGCGCCGCCGCGGAGGCGCTCGGCTCACGCCGTCTCGAGGGGGCGACCCTCTACGTCACCCTGGAGCCCTGCTTCATGTGCGCCGGCGCGATCGTGCTGGCGCGGATCGAGAACCTCGTCTTCGGCGCACTCGACCCCAAGGCGGGCGCCTGCGTCAGCCTCGCCTCGGTCCCGACCGACCCCCGCCTCAACCACCGCGTCCACGTCCTCCACGGCGTCCGCGAGGCGGAGTGCGCCGCCCTCCTGGAGCGGTTTTTCCGGAAGATGCGGAAGAAGGAGGAATAGTCCCCCCTGGATCGCCGATTCCTTAGAATCTTCGGGCGAGGGAGAGGCGGATCCGTCCGCCGTCCGTCCAGGACTCCTCGTCTTTCGATGCCCCCGTTTCCGCCGGCCCCTCCTCTTCTCCTCCCTCGTCCCCTCCGGTATTCTTGTCGCTTTTATAAGTATGGGCATAAACGAACTGCTGCAGGTCGATTCGAGCCGTAAACGCACCCAAGACAAGATCCGCGCCCAGGGAGATCGCGGCGAGCTGGAGGCGATCCAGGTTTAAAGCGTCCGATTGGTAATCGCTTTTACCGAACACCAGAAATGTGGGGCGCCAGGACTCGACGAAGAAGTCCGTATAGATGTCGTACCATGTCGCGCCCGTTCTGTAGCGGAGCATCCCGCCGGGAGGACTCTCGAAACCGGCGTGAACGCGGTACCACTCTACCTCGCCGGCGGCCTTGCAGGTCCTTCTGATGCCGAGGAGATCGATCAACGTTTCGGTGAAGGGCCAGAATTCCACCTTCGCCCGAGCCTTGCCGCTCGCCCTCACCCGTTCGGTGTCGAAAAGCCATCGATAGCGATCCCCGCGCGACTCGAACGCGAGGAGATACGACTCGAGATCGATGTCCGCGTAGGTGAGCGTGCCGAAACGCTCGTACGACCAATACGCCTCTCCGCCGAGGTCCGCCTCGTATTTCGTCCAGCGGAGAAGGAACCCCGCCCCTCTTTTCCCGCTCCACCCGCATTCCGCCTGGTACAGGTCGGCGCTCCCGATCGGCATCAGCTGGTATTGGGGAATCGTGCGGACGGGTTCGATCGAGTCATAGCCGGCGTCGGTCAAACCGGCGGCGACATGAAGGCCGGAGGGGAGATCGATCCGGCTCATCAGCTTGAAGTCATCGGACCACGTGTTCAAAGAGGCGCTTCCCGGCTCGCCCTCCAGATCGAACGAAAAGACCTGCAGTTTCGCGCTTCGCCCCGTTTCCACTTGAAAGACGACCCCGGAAACGGGCCGGTATCGGAGTCCGACACGGCCCGCCGGCGCCGGCAGGTCGTCGTCCTGCCGCCAGAGAGGAACGGTTGCCTGGAAGGCGACGCGGCGATCGAGAGCGGAGATTCGCACGCCTCCTTCCGCGCGCGCGGTCCGGTCCTCGAGCCGGAGTTCTCCCGAGGAGCCGTCCCACGCTCCGGTCGATCGAGGGCGGACGATCCGGCCGGCGAATCGCACGCGGAGCGCGTCGAGAGTCGTCTCGTCCGCCCAATGAGTCGCGTACTCCTCGTGGGATAGAGCCCCCCAATTTCCCGTCAGATCATCGGTGATCGGTTTCCCGAAGGCGGCGTCGAATGAGACGGCCGTTCCGGGGAGAGAGACGAAGTCTCCCCACCAACCGGTCCCGTCGCTCACCGGAGACAGAAACGGATCGCCGCCCAAACCGATCGCGGATCGACTCCCCGGCTGAAGAAGGTCGAGGACGAGGCCGTCCGTGTCCGCGTGCGCCGCTCCGTCCATGAGAAAAAGGGCGACTCCGATCAAGGCCGTGGCGCGTGCCTTCGCCCATTTAACGGGAATAGGCATCGCCCGCCTATTGCTCCCAACCAGCCGGAGGTGTCGGGCCGCTGCTGCCTGCGCCTCCATTGTCGAGCCACTCTTCCAGATCCCAGTCCCAATTCCCCTCGGTCCAGTCCAGATCCCACCGGCGTTCCCACCGGCTCTCGGTGATGCCGAAGATGTCCCAGAGATCTTCGGTGGAAGTCATATCGGGAAGAAGACCGTTCATCGTCGGGTCGGGCCACGACCATTCGTCGAAGGTCTCGGCCTCCCAGGTGATAACCGGAATGTAGACCCACGAATCGGCGTAATCGTAATAGATGTTCATGCTGACTTGGATAGGCCGGGATCCCGCGGCGAGGTCACCGTAGTAACTCGCGTACCCATAGAAATAGCCCGCCCAGCTCGGCTCGGCCTGGACCTGGGTCAGTTCATCCGCGAGGATGTCCTGCAAAGCTTGAGCAATAAACGAAGTACCGTAGCCATCGATTTCGTATTCCGCGTCGCCCCGATGGATGGCCAGGTTGACATAGGCGCCGTAGTTTCCGGACGAGGGGACGATTACCGTGGTCGTGGTGTTTTCGTTGTAATCGGTATCATGCGTTTCCCAGGGCCAGCGCACGATCGTTCCCGTGTAGGCCGGTAGAAGCGCCTTCCAGTCCTGCACGGGGCTGGTGAAGATCGGCTCGAAGTGGAGCGTCAGCGGCTCATCCGCGGTGGCGCTGTCGCTATCCCAGTCATCCGTGCGAACGTACCCGTTTCGCATGGCGTTCCGGAAGTTCTCCAGATTGTAGCGAATCGAGTCGACGTCGGACCTTTCGATCTCGATGTCCTCGCGGTAACTGTAATTATCCGGACCGATCTTGATGATATCGTCCCTCTGATCGTCCTCTTCCGCGAGCAGGGATACGATCGCGGAATCGAGATCGTCCACCGAGTCGAAGAGGCGGTCGTACGCGTCCTGCATCTTGGCGGCGCCGCCGTTTTTCAGAGTGAGCCAACCGCTTCCCGGTTGGATCGCCTGGTGGAGAGTGAGGCTGTCGTAGGCGTCTAATTCGAGGTTGTAGGCGGCGGCCACCCGAATCGCCGCCGCGAGAAGATGGCAACCGGAACGGAGCGCGAGCACATCCGTTCTGTCGATCTCGGCGTTCTCTTCCTCCTGGTCTCCTTGCATTTTGCCGGACACGATGAACTGAAAATCCCGTTCGGAGGCCACCTCGTCCAGGTAACCGATGGCATCCTCCACCTGCGGGAGAACCGTCGTCTCGAGGAGATCCTGCACGTCCGCGATGCCGGGAACGCTGTCTTCCATCGCCTTCATCGTCCGCCGGGCGATCGCGAGAGAGGTCAGGGGCACCACGTCGAAGGGGAGGGAGAGGGCGTCGCGTCCCGAGGAGAGGGTGATCGGAATGCCGAGGGGGCGCTTCCCGGTGCTCTCCACGCTGAAGGGGATGTTCTCGTCCAGGTAGTCCTGCCATTCGTCGAAGGCGTCACCGACCGCGGCGTCGGTGCTCAGGAGGAGAAGGCTCGTCACGGCCGCGCCGAAATTGGCCGTCGGGCAGTCCGGTGCCGCGACCAACGCGTCCATGTATAGATCGTAGGCGTTGGTGAAATCGACTTCCGAGGGGTGTTCGATCTCGCCCGCGCGGTTGAACTGTTCGTAGAGCACGCTCTCCAACTCGGCGTTCGCCAAGACGAGTATCGAATCGGCTTCGGGCGTGCATCCGTAATCGTGATCGTCGTTCTCTTCGGGATCCGTGCCCCCTCCGCATCCGAAGAGGAACAGGGCAAGAGGCAGAACGAACAGGATGGTCCATGCGTGGCGATACTTCCGGGTGAGCATGTCACTTCCTCCTCGGGGTTGATGGAACACGCCATTACGTAATATTTATAGGCTCACTGTGCGGGAGTGCTGAGATGATGTCGCCTGAAGCCTACTGCAAGTAAGATCCCCTCTTACGCCGTTGGAATTCCGTGAGCTCTGTAGAACACGCGCCAATCGATTACTTCCTGCAACATCTCTTCCGCCGCTTCCCGCGCCCATTGCAGCAAATCCGCATAAGAGGGAGCCTCGTCCCCCTCGCCCGGCGGGGGAAAGCCGTTCAGCAGTTCCTCGAGGCGGTACTCCATCGATTCGGAACGGCCGGTAAGACGTTCCAGTTCTCCCTGGCTTTCGATGCCGTGAAACGCCGCGGCCCACGCGGGAAGACTCGCCGCGAGAATCGTGAGCAGCGGAAGAAGAAACCGATATAGCTCGACGTGAAGCGCGCGGGAGACGGGATGGGCGATCAGATGAAAGACACAGGCGACCAGAGTGACGAGGAAAAGGGCCGCTCCTCCCCGTTCGAGGCAGGCGCGCAATCGCTCGTGGTTTTTCCGTATGCTCGAGTGGTAGAGCTTCTGCGGTTCGAGCCACTCCCGATAGAGCATTTCCCGACAGGCCCGGCGGTAGTCGCTCGTGAGGGAAACGGATACCATGCCGGCCTCTCGAAGCACCGACCGGAAATGCCAGTTCATCCAAGTCCCCGTGAGATCGCCCTGTATTCTCGCGTGCGCGGGGAGCCGTGTAAACGGAATGCTGGTGGCGAGGGGACCAAGGTAGCGCATCTGCCTGAAAAGCTCCGCGAGAATGCGGTAGTCCACCGCCTTCAGATGCCAACGCCGGCGACGCCCCACGCGCTGAACGAGCAAAATCGTCGCGATGCAGACGAGTTCGAGAAGAAGAAAGAGAACCTCGTGGGAGTGAATGAAGTTGGCCAGAAGCACCAGAGTCACCGCCGCGGCGCCGAGAAGATAGTTCATGAGAAAGGAACTTCGATAAAGATCGGCGTAGTGGATGGCGAGACGGCTCGCCCATGAGTAGTGGCCGGCGAGAAACGCCCGGTAACGATCGATGTCGCCCCTCTTGTTCTGGGGCTGGTCGGGAAGAACGGCCGGTTCCGGTTCCCGCCAGACCCCTTCGCGGAAAGGAGCCGTGAAACGCCCCCAAGCGGCTCCCCAGGCGCGTCCGATGATTAAACGCCGTCCCCAGCGCTTCCCGATCTCTTTCTCGGCGCAGAAAGAGGCGTATTCCTTCTGTTGCTTCCTGTAATGCTCCTCGGGATACGCGCTGCTCGATCCCCCGTCCCGTGCGGGAAAGAGGATGTCGAGAAGCCGCTCCTCCAATTCTCCCGGCGGGCATTCGGTCACCTCGTTCGCGCGAGTGGAGATTCGGAGATGAAATACGCCGGGATCGTCGGGACTGACCACGATGACCGGGATTCGTGCCGCGAGCGCTTCTCGAACGATCTGCCCGGTTCCGCCCACTCCCTCCGGATCGCCGCCGTCCCAAACCGCGAGAAGGATGTCCGCGTGTTCCAACACGACTCGTCCCACCGCTTCGTAGGCGGCGCCTGCGTTCTCGCGCGTTCCGCAAAGTTCGAGAACGGCCGTCGCGCGCGCGATGAGAGACCGGAACCGGGCGAGCGCCTCGGGACTCGCGTCGAAGTCCTTCCGGTACTCGTCCGCCGGAAAAGGCAAAGGCGATTGGAGTTCGTATCCCAAATCGAGAGCGATCTCCGCCACGATCTGGTCGGCCCCATCGGCAAGGGGAGAGACAACCGTAGCCAGGATCTCCTTTTCGAAAAGCTCCGGGCACCCGGGAAGGGGGTCGCACCCTTCGACGGCCTTCCGGATTCTGCGCAGGATTTCAAAGGTACGGACTTTGATCTCTGCTCTGTCCGTGGAGGAGAGTCCCCTGTGTCCGGTCACGCCGACGCGAACGGTCTTGCGGACCCGGCGGGGAAGAGCGGGGGGAGTATGGTTCATTCTCGTTCCATTCACTTCGCTTCGAGAAGATAGTCCCCAAGTGATGACCATCGGGCGGATCATAGCAGCCGAACCACGGGGACAGCAACCTCGGGCTGAAGGCCCGCATCTCTTCCGGCCATTCTTCTTTTTCTGTGGCATTCCCCGTGGTTGGATCGTGTACTATAAAAGAGCATACAAACCAGAGCGATTCTCGAAGTGCGCGTGAACGCTTCCTTTCGGGGAAAAACCGGCACGGTTGAAAAGCACTTATGAAGATCTCCCGGCACAGATCCCTTCCGCGCCACCGCGGCATTTCTTGTCTTCGACGATTTCCCTCCGGCCACCTTCGAACCTCTCCGAGGCCTTCCGGTCCTGCTTTTCGCGGGAGATCGGAGACAATCCTATGAAGCACATGGTGTTCCTCAGTCACGCCAAGGAGGACGCCGCGACGGCGAACGCCATCTGCCGTGGTCTCGAGGCGAAGGGAATCGGCTGTTGGGTCGCTCCGCGGGACGTGACTCCCGGCACGGATTGGGGCGAGGCGATCGAGGGCGCTCTCCGGGAATGCAAAGTCATGGTCGTGGTTTTCTCCCCCCTTTCGAACGCATCGGACGATGTCTACCGGGAGATCGCGGGAGCGGCGGACGGGAACATGAAAATCGTCCTGTTCCAGATCGAGAAAACGACGCTCGCTCCGCGCCTGAAGTACTTCCTCCGGACAAGCCAGTGGTTGGACGGGGATCCCAAGCCGTCGGGCATGGAGATCGATTATCTCGCCGACACGATCCGGGGCCTGATCTCCGGTTCGGGCGTTCTGGAGGATTCCCGGCACAGACTCCTGAGCGCGCGCCGTAGAAAACAGCGGCGGAAGGCTCTTCTGTTCACGCTGCCGGTCGCGGCCGCCCTCGCCGCCCTCGTTTTTCTCTGGATTCAGTATCGTGAGAGTCAAGCGGCGGACGGCCGGAGCGGGGGCGCGGCTCCACGAACCGGCGTGTTTTCGCTCCACTCCATTCCCTCCGGAGCGGCGGTGTTCCTGAACGGAGACTCCGCCGGGGTCACCCCGCTCGTCCGTCTCGACTGCGAGCCCGGACTCTATACATTGGAGTTCCGCAAAGAGGGATATACGTCACAGGACACGGTCGTTTCGATCGGTGCGGGAGAGCGGGTCGTTCTCTCTCTCCCTCTGGGGGAAGACGCGCCGGTCCCCCGCGAGACCGCCGAGAATCAAGCGGTCGATTTCGGCACTCTGTCGGTACTATCGACTCCTCCGGACGCGGCGATTTGGATCGGCGGGAGCCGGATCGGTACGACTCCTTTGCGCAACCACAGGCTCCCCGCCGGAAGCTACCGTGTCGTCGTGAAAGCCGAGGGCTTCGAGGAGTTCCCCAAGGACGTCGAGATCCGCGGAGAGCGCAATTCCTCTTTCAACGCGCGGTTGCTGAAGATCACCGGACAGCTCCGCGCCACCTCCGAGCCCTCCGGCGCCGAGGTGTGGATCGCCGGCCGCCGAGCGGGAGTGACGCCGGTGACGATCGACAGCCTTCCTCCAGGCGAGCATTCCATCATCTTTCGAAAAGCGGGTTATATCGAAGACCGGCGGACCGCGTCCGTGGAGGCGCGCGCCGAGGGCCGGGTCCGCGGAATCCTGAATGAAGCGTTCTGCGACCTCACGGTGCAAGTGATCCCCTCCGGAGAGATCTGGGTGGACGGCGAGCGGAAGGCGGAGGACGGAAACCGGCCCTGCAGCGCCGACCTTCCTTTCGGGTCCCACACGATCACGGCGGCGCACCCCACTTTCGGTCGTTGGACCAAGGAGGTTCGACTCGGCGCGGCGGACACGACCATTGTTTTCGACTTCACACCCAAGTTTCAAATCAAGGTCCTGTCGGAGCCGCTCTACGCGGAGATCTGGATAGACGGAGAGTTCTCCGGGATCTACACGCCGAGCGATCTTCATCTCCGCCCGGGAGAGCACACGATCCTGGTGAAGAAGGAGGGGTACACGACGGTCGACGATCCCGTGAGCCTTACGCTGGAAGAGGATCGTCCCCAGCCGTTTCATTTTACGTTGCATGCGGCGCCCTGATGCGGAGCGCCGCTCGTTCCCTCAAAGGAGGTTTCCCCCCATGTGTTTTGTGCGGAACGGTGAAGGCGGAGCGCGCGGTTCTCGATCGTTCCTCGCGCTGCTCGCTCTCCTGGTCGCGGCGTCGGTCCTCTATGCGCAAACGGAACTGGCCGTGCCGGAGCTGCGGCGCGCGGACAAGGTCTACTCGGAAGGCAACTTCGACGAGGCGATCCTGATCCTCAAGGATTATCTCGAAAAGCCGGATCTCGCCCAGTCGGAACAGGAGGCGGCGCTTCGCCTTCTGGGGTTGAGCTATCTCGGCAAGACCTACCGGGACGAGGCGCGCGAGGCGGTGGCCAACCTCCTTCGTCTGGTCCCGGACTACCAGCCGGATCTGGAAAACGACCCGCCCACCTATGTCCGATTGGTCGAGGAGACGAGGGAGATCATCGCGAAAGAAGAGAAGGGCCCGGGGGAGGGCGGCTCCCGCAAGTGGATGTACGCCGCGGGCGGAGCGGTGATCGCCGGCATCGCCATCGGTATCGCGTCCGGGGGAGGGGGAGGAGGGGAGGAAAACCCGACCACTCTCGATCCCATTTCCCGCCCCCCGGGACTCCCCGAGTAGAGAGGAAGGAGAGGAACCATGAGAAAGAACACGCTTTCCATCGGAACGTTTCTCATCGCTCTCGCCTTCCTGAACGCGGGTGGGGCTTGGAGCGATACGATCGTGCCGGGCGGCACGATCAACAATGAAACATGGACGAAAGCGGGATCGCCCTATTTGGTGCAAGGCAACGTTTCCGTCGGGACGCTGACGATCCAGTCGGGCGTGCGCGTCGTTTTCGACGGCGATTACGAATTCACCGTCACCCATATGCTGACGGCGATCGGGGCGGACACCGACTCAATCTATTTCCAGGCCGTTCATCCCGATTCCGTGTGGGGGGGAATCCACCTGGAGAGCGTCGATCCCTCCACGCGGATGAGCTACTGCCTGATCCAACACTCCTCCGGCAGCGGTCTGCGGATCACCAACAGCCCCATCTTCATTGATCACTGCGGGATCTCCGACAACACGGCGGACGAGGGGGGAGGTCTCTCCGTGACGATGGACGCGGAGGAGGGCGAACTCCGTTTCGAGAACTGCGTGATCGCGAGCAACCGGTCGACGGGAAACGCCGGAGGGATACGGGCGAATATGGAGACCGGCTCCCTCTTTATGCAGGACTGCGTGATTACCGGGAATACCGCGAGTGATTCCACGACGATGAACAGTTCCAATGGAGGGGGTCTTCACGTTTCGGGGTCGGGTGGAGTGTTTTTGAAGAGATGCCAGGTCTCCAACAACCGCGCCAATGGAAATTGTAATACAGGTGGATGCTCCGCATACGGTCGGGGAGGTGGTATCTACGCAGGCGGCATACTGACTTTGGAGAATTGCGAGATCAAGGGAAACAAAGCGTGGGCGAGAGAATCAGAATTCCACGATGCATGGTATGAACATGTTGAATACGCTTATGGCTATGGAGGGGGCATCCATGTTTACAACGGAACATTGCTGGCGGTTGCCTGCGTAATCTCCAATAATGCGACCACCGTGGCATCCGCAAACAATCCCTACGAACGAGGCTCCGGCGTCTATCTGGAATCCGGGAGCGCCGAACTCGTCAACTGCACAATCGCCTACAACGATGACGAGGGTCTCCGAAGAGCGGATGGTCCGTTGAAGGTCACCAACTCGATCGTTTACAACCACGACGAATACGAGATCGTCGGCACGGCCACGGTCACCTATAGCCTCGTGGAGGGGGACCACTCCGGAGAGGGGAACATCGACTCCCTCCCCGACTTCACGAGCTTGACCGACCTCCGGATCAAGGAATCCTCCCCCTGCGTGGACGCCGGGAACCCCCATCCCGACTACGACGATCTTTGCTTCCCTCCTTCCTATGGAACGGAACGCAATGATATGGGCGCTTATGGAGGTCCGGAAGCGTGTGGGTGGATCATCTGTCCGCCCGAAGGTCCTCCCGCCGCGCCTACCGGGATCTCGGCAACGGGAGATTCGGACTTCGTGACTCTCTCCTGGCATGAGAACTGCGAACCGGACCTCGACGAGTACCGGATCTTTCGGGGGACGGGCGCGAACCCGACGACGCAGATCGCCTCCGTCGCGGCCGGAACGACGGAGTATGTCGACGAGGCGGTCACGGTGGGGACCAAGTATTACTACCGCCTGAAAGCGCACGACTCGGAAGATCTGCTGAGCGGTTACTCGGCGCAGGTTTTCGCCACGCCGGGGCCCCGGCCCTCCTCTCCGGAGGGTCTCACGGCGGAGGGTGGGGACGAGAGGGTCACTCTGACCTGGGATGCGAACCCGGCCGGGGAGACCGTCGCTTCCTACCGCGTCTATCGGGGCGTCGTTTCCAATCCCACCACGGAGATCGCATCGGTGAGCGCCGGATCCGACACCACACTGACCTACACGGACACCGGCTTGGAGAACGGCACCACCTACCATTACCGCGTCACCGCCGTGAACGACGCCGGCATCGAGGGGGATTTTTCCGAGGACGTGCCCGCGACTCCCGGCGACTACGCGCCGCCGTCCTCCCCGACCGACCTCTCGGCGGCGGCCGGGAACGCGCGGGTCACGCTCACCTGGGATTCCAACAACGAATCCGATCTGGCCGGCTATCTTCTCTATCGAGGATCGACACCGAGCCCGACGGCGGTGATCGACACGATCGCCCCTTCGGAGGAGGCGACCGTCACCTACGAGGACACGACCGTCGTCAACGGGAACACCTATTACTATCGTCTGAAGGCGTTCGACACGCAGGCAAACCTGAGCGGCTACTCCTTCCAGGTGAGCGCCACGCCGCAGGGGATCGCCGATCTTTCGGTGGTGAAAATCGTGGACGACGCGAGCCCCGACGTGGGTGGTCTGGTCACCTACACCGTGACCGTGACCAACCACGGCCCGGAGCACGCCACCGGCGTGCAGGTTCGGGACGAACTCCCCGACGGACTCACTCCGACCGGTTCGTGGCCTCCCGGCGGAACCACTTACACCGGCGGGGTCTGGAACGTCGGCGCCCTCTCCAACGGCGTGAGCCTCGCCCTCACGATCCAGGCTTCCGTCGACCGTTCCGGCACGATCGTCAACCGCGCCGAGGTGATCGCGTCGAACCAGACGGACGAGGATGCGTCGAACGACGCGGACAGCGTCTCGGTATCCGGGCTCCTGGCGGACCTGGCCGTGTCGAAGACGGTGGACCGCGAGAGTCCTGCGGTGGGGGACACGGTGGTCTACACGGTGGCGCTCGAAAACGAGGGGCCGAGCGGCGCGACCGGCGTTACCGTGGCGGACGGCCCGCCGGCGGGGATCACCTTCTTGTCCCACACGGCGACCGCCGGAACGTATGACGGATCGGTCTGGACCGTCGGTTCCGTGGCGGAGGGGGCGCGCGACACGCTTCTCGTCCGCGCTCTTGTCCAATCCTCCGGCTCGCACATCAACACCGCGTCGATCGCCTCCTCGGACCGACACGATCCCAACGTGGGGAACGACGTGTCGAGCGTCACCGTCTCCGACTCCCTGGCCGACCTGGCGCTCCTGTTGCAGGTGGACGAAGACCGGCCGAACGTGCGGGATACGATCACCCTCACTCTGCGGATCGACAACAACGGTCCCTGGCAGGCGACGGGAATCGAGGTCCTCTGCGGGAAACCTTCGGGGCTCACCTTCCTCGACGCGGAACCGAGCATAGGAACGTACGGGAGCGGCATCTGGTATCTATCGGGACTCTCCTCCGGCGCCGGCGCCACCTTGACCATCCAAGCGACCGTCGACGTCCGCTCGTCGATCGTGCAGACCGCGACCATCACGCGGAGCGGGCTGGCCGACGCGGTGACCTCGAACAATCAATCGAGCGTCACGGTGAGCGTCAACGCGTCGCCGTCGATCGCGCTCAGCCCCCCCACCGCACCGAACGCCGGAGACCCCATGGTCGTCGTGGCCATGATCACCGACGACGGCGGGATCCAATCGGCCTGCATCCGCTACCGGCTCGGCGGCTGCACAGAGTGGTCGGAGGCGGTTATGAGTCCGGTTTCCGGTTCGCAGTATCAGGGGACCGTTCCGGCCGACTCGGTTACCGCCCGGGGTTTGGCGTTTTACATTCGGGCGGAAGACGGGGACGGAGCGATACGGGAATCCGGCGTCCACCATATGAAAGTCAACGTGACCGATCTTCGGAATCCGAAGGTTCAGGCGAGCGGGCCGGATGCGGAGGATTACCGCCTCGTTTCCGTGCCCATCGATTTGGTGGACCCCGATCCGGGCGCCGTATTAATAGACGATTTCGGGGAGGCCGACACGACGCGCTGGCGTCTGTTCGGTCTCACCGTCGGCCAGGAGTACGTGGAATATCCGAACACGGAGGACTTCGAGCCGGGTCGCGCGTTTTGGTTCGCCACGAACCTGACGAACAGGCATCTCACGACCGGCAGCGGTACTTCTCTTCGCCTCGACGAAGAGTCTTCCATCAACCTCGTGCCGGGATGGAACTTCGTCGGGAGCCCCTTCGACTTCCCGATCCCCGCCGATCGAGCGCGGCTCGAGTCGGGGGGCGCTTTGGAGTTCGAAGAATTCGAAACGGAATGGGGCGCATTCGACGACACGCTTCGCCCCTTCGAGGGATACGCGGTGTACGCCG
This sequence comes from Candidatus Eisenbacteria bacterium, assembly GCA_016930695.1. Lineage (NCBI taxonomy): Bacteria > Candidatus Eiseniibacteriota > Candidatus Eiseniibacteriota bacterium. The sequence continues at coordinate 6,456 of JAFGGD010000060.1, read as the reverse complement.
GCGCGGACGATCGATTGATCATCTGCCCCGATTGCCGGCCCGGCATGGACGTCGGGAAGATCGAAACGGCGGCAGCGGATTTCGCGATCCGGATCCTCGCGAGTTCGGGGTCGCGCCGGGACCGGGACAACGCGGCCGTGGTGATCGGGGGCTCCAAAGCGGATTGGGATTCCCACGACCGGGCGGAGCAGCCGGTGATCGGTAAATACATCACCGTGTTCTTTCCCCATCGCGATTGGGACGGGCCGGCGAAGCGCTTCCGCGTGGACGCGCGTCCCCGGATCGGCCGGGGGGAGACCTGGCCGTTTGAGGTGCGCGCCAACACGGGCGAATCGGTGGAGATCCGCTTCGAGGGGATCGAGACGGTGCCGGAAGAATACGATGTCTGGCTCGTGGATCAGGCCCTCGAAGTCTCACAGGATCTCAGGCGCTCGGCGAGACACGTGATTTCCAAAGCATCGGAGGAGAATCCCGGCCGATTGCTCTTGATTGTCGGCACGAAGAGCTATGTCGATGAGGAACACGAGAGCCGGGGGCTCCTGCCGGAGCGCTACGTGCTCGAATCGAACTTCCCGAATCCCTTCAACCCGACCACGACGATCCGATTCGGCATTCCACGGCGGGAAAGGGTGACGCTCCGGGTCTACAGCGTGCAGGGACGCCGGGTGGCCTCTCTACTCGAGGGGGAACCGATGGAGGCGGGCTATCATGCCGTGACATGGCAGGGCCGAAGCGACGGGGGGCGCGCCGTGGCGAGCGGTGTCTACCTCTACCAACTCACGGCCGGCTCGTTCCGGGAAACGCGGAAAATGGTGCTGATTCGGTGAGGATGGCGGCGGCCGTCGTACTTCTTCGACGTCCCGTATAAGAAAAGAGAGCGGCCGCCCGGTCGATCGATCGGGCGGCCGGTCGTTTTAGGGGCGAATCGTTCCGCGTTACCGGATCAGCACGATCCTTTCCGAGTCGACGGTCGCGCCGGCGGCGAGGCGGACCAGGTAGACGCCGGAGGGGGCGGGGCGTCCCGCGCCGTCTCGTCCGTTCCATCGCGCGGCGTGGCTCCCCGCGGGGAATGTCCCGCCGGCGAGAAGGGCGACACGCCGTCCGGCGACGTCGAACACCTCGAGGCGGGTCTCTCCGGCGCTGTCCAACGTGAATCGGACCTCCACGCTCGGATTGAAGGGATTGGGGGCGGCGCCGTCGATTCGGGCGCGGGGGGCGGGCGCGCCGGAAGGGGCGGCCGTCGTGGTCTGATTCTCGTACCAAACCACCCGGTCCGCGGCTCGGCCCGCGGCGAGAACGTCCAGATCGCCGTCGCCGTCCATGTCCACCCCGGTGAGGGGCCACGCCTCGGCGAGTTCGCCGTCGATCACCTGCTTGGTCCAGGTGAGGGGATCGCCCCCCTCGTTGCTCCACCAGGCGATATCCTGTTTGGTGTGCGCCGCTCCCAGAATGTCCATGTCGCCGTCGGCGTCCAGGTCGGCGCTCGCGATGGAGCTGGCGCCGGTGAAGCTGGGGGCGACGATCTGCTTCACCCAGCCGGAGGGATCGCCGCCGTCGTTTCGCCACCACGCGAGATCGGACAGGGAGAAGGCGGCGGCGAGCACGTCGGTGAGGCCGTCGCCGTCCAGATCGGCGGAGCGCACCTCGTGGGCGCCGCCGAAGGCGCCGTCGATGAGTAGGCTGGTCCATGTCGTCGACGAGTCGCCGTCGTTCCTGTGCCAATGGACGCGACCGTTGTCGTAGGAAGCGCTCAGCACGTCGATGTCGCCGTCGTCGTCGAGGTCGACCGGCCAGGCGGAGACGACGCCGTCCGCCGATGTGGTGATCGTCCGCCTGGTCCAAACCGGCGGGTCGCCCCCGTCGTTCCGGTACCAGGAGACGTCGTCAATCAGGTAGGCGCAGGCGACCAGGTCGAGGTCTTGGTCGCCGTCCATGTCCACCGGATAGACCTGTTGGGCGCCGTTGTAGGCGTTGTCGATGGAGATGCGGGTCCAAAGAATCGGATCGCCGCCGTCGTTTCTCCACCAGGCGAGTTCCCCGGCGAGTTGGGCCGCCCCGACGATATCGAGGTCCCCGTCATCGTCCAGGTCGCCGGTGTTGACGTAATGGGCGCCGTCGAAAGCGCCGTCGATCACCGTCGCCGGCCAGCCGTCGGGGCCGGTCCCGGGGTTGAGCCAGAGGGTCAACTCGTCTCCATAGAAGGCGCAGCCGAGCACGTCGATGTCGCCGTCCTTGTCCAGGTCGACCGGGTGGATGGAAGAGGCGCCGTCGAAATTGTAGGCGATCACGTGATCGTCGAAGGTGATCGCGGCCGTCGCCCCCGCGGGAAAACCGAGAAGCACGGGGAGGACGGCGAGAATGGCGGCGATGACGGTCGTTCCCGCGGGGAGGCGGGCGCCGAGGCGGGCGGCTTCTTTTCCGTTCATGAATGGAGACCTCCTTTCCCTGTCGTACCATTATGGAGAATGCGCCGCCGTGCCGCCTGGAGAGGGCGTTTGGATAGACGGAGGATTGCGTGAGCGGCGGGCGATGAGCCGAAACGGGGAGGTTCGCCGATCCCCTCGCGCACGATCCCGTCCCGGAGAGGTCCGTTCGCTTCGAACGGGGCGAGGGGAGCGTTACCACGGAGTCGCCGGATCTCGCGCGGCGGGCGGTCCGCCGCCGTGGCGGCCGAACCCCGTAAAACCCTTTGACAATTAGCCTTCCAGCTGTTATACTGCCGAAGCGGGTTGGTGGTACCTGTGCCTCACCTCGCTCCGCGCACCTATCTTCAGCAGGTATTACCCCCGTATTGCCTCACTTCGGCCTTGCTATGCCTTGAAACGACCGGGCTCGCGGGGATCGCCGCGCGTTCGATCGGTTGAAGGTCCCCCCGGCCGGACGGCGATCCTCGCGGGGGGGACCCTTGAACGGAAAAGAAATGGTCGCACGGCGCCGCGGGGTTGTGCGGGAGGGCGGGCTCTCCTCCGCGAACCGCTCGGCGCGGGGCCGGTCCGGCGAAGCGGTTCTCCGGCCGGCCAAGGGGTATCCGAACCGAGAGAGGTGACTGATCATGAGAAGACTCTTACCGTTCCTCGTCGTGGCCGTCTGGATCCTTCTTGCCGTTCCGGCCGGCGCCGACTGGGATCCCGGCCAGCCGGCCAAATGGGTTCAGTTGCCGGATCTCTCGCCGATGGGGATCGACGTGAACGCCACCGAGCCGTACATCCTGGCCGACGATTTCCTTTGCATGGAAACGGGTCCGATCACGGACATTCATGTGTGGGGATCGTGGTACATGGACATGGTCGATCCGGCGCCGACCTTCATCCTGAGCATTCACGCCGACATTCCGGCGTCCGAGAGCCCGACCGGTTACAGCATGCCCGGCCAGGTGCTCTGGTACAGGGTGTTCCAGCCCGGCGAATACGTCGCCCGCGTCTACGCCGAGAACATCGACGAGGGATGGATGGATCCGCCCGATTACTACATCTTCCCCGGGGATCATGTTTGCTGGCAGTACAACTTCTTCATCGATCCCGCGGACGCCTTCTATCAGGAAGGGAATGCGGCGGAACCGATGGTGTACTGGCTCGACGTCCAGGCGATCGTCAGCGGGCCGGGCGCGTATCTCTTCGGATGGAAGACCACCCTGGACCACTGGAACGACGACGCGGTCTGGGGGCAGGGCATGGAACCCTTCCTCGGTCCCTGGTATGAACTCATCTACCCGCCGATGCACGAGATGGCCGGCCAGTCGATCGACCTCGCCTTCGCCATCACCACGACGACCGAGGAGGAACTCGATTGGGGCGACGCCCCCGATCCGAATTACCCGACCTACGCGGCAAGCAACGGCGCGAATCACGTGATCGTCCCCGGCGTGTTCCTGGGCGCCGGCGTCGATCCGGAGACGGACGGACAGCCGGACGCGACCGCCACCGGCGACGACCTGGACGGCAACGACGACGAGGACGGCGTCTTCTGGAACGCGCTGCTCATGCCGGGGCTGCCCTCTTCCTTCGATGTGGTCACGTCCGCCCCGGGCTTCATCGACGCCTGGATCGACTTCGGGAACGACGGAAGCTGGGCGCAGCCGATCGATCAGATCGCCGCCGGTGTCTGGGTTCCCGCCGGCACCACGACGATCCCATTCCTCGTGCCGCCCATGGCGATCGTCGGGCCGACCTTCGCGCGGGTCCGCTTCAACACGGCGGGACCGCTCCCCTTCACCGGCGCCGCTTCGGACGGCGAGGTGGAGGACTACAAGGTCTGGATCGAGGAACCGGTGGACTACAAGTGGATCCAGATGCCCGATCTGGACACCACGGGCATCGACGTGAACGCCACCGAGCCCTACGTCCTGGCGGACGACTTCCTCTGCCAGATGCCGGCGTGGATCACGGAGATCACCATCTGGGGTTCCTGGCTGGACGACTATCTCCCCTTCGGCGTGGATCCGATGGCGGTCGATTTCACGCTCAGCTTCCATTCCGACATCCCCGATTCGGTGAGCCCCAACGGGTACAGCATGCCGGGCGAGCCCCTCTGGTTCATGGTCTTCCCGGCGGGAAGCTTCATCGCTGAACCGTATCAGGAGGGGATCGAGGAAGGTTGGCTCGATCCGCCGACTCAGTACTCCTTCCCCGCCGACTGGACCTGCTGGAGGTACCGCTTCTTCGTTCCGATCGGGGAGGCGTTCCATCAGATGGGCCGGCCGGACAGCAACGTCGTCTACTGGCTCGACGTGCAGGCGCGCCCGCTCGACCAGGAGGCGAGATTCGGCTGGAAGACCTCCATCGAGCACTGGAACGACGACGCGGTCTGGGGGCAGGGGATCGAACCCTACTTCGGACCGTGGAACGAACTGCGCTACCCCTTCGGTCATCCCTACCATCCGGAGTCGATCGATCTCGCATTCGCGCTCCGTCACGAGATCGACACCGGGGTCGGAACCGATGAGGCGCCGGCGACCTTCCGTCTCGGAAGGAACGTGCCGAACCCCTTCAACCCGATCACGACGATTCACTATGACGTCCCGGCCGGCGGCGGCGCGGCGACCATCGAGGTCTTCGACGTCTCCGGGCGGCTGGTCCGGACGCTGGTCGACGGCCAGTCCGCGGCGGGGAGCCACCAGGTCGTCTGGGACGGCCGGAACGCCCGGGGGAGAAGCGTCCCCTCCGGCGTTTACTTCTACCGTCTGACCGCGCCCGGCGTGGAGATGACCCGCAAGATGGTTCTTCTCCGTTAACGGACGAACAGACAGGCGAAACACGAGCGGGCCCGGGGATCTCCCCGGGCCCGTCCTATAATCCGGAAACAGTCGATTCCGAGTCCGTCCTCTCCACTCTCCCCCTGTTTGCCGGGGGAGAGAGAGCAAATAAGTATCCGGGTTTCATCGCCCACTCTCCCTTGTCCCGCAAGGAGTTCGGGGCGTGGCGGCGGCCCCGGCCCCGGGGAAAAGGGCCTTGCGGGGAGAGGTCGGAACGGGTATTCTCTCCCAAGGTTTCCGGTTCCCGCCGGCGGGGGAATCCCAACGTAGGGACCGGGGCCCGCCGGAGAGATGCCGGAGTGGTTGAACGGGGCGGTCTCGAAAACCGTTGAGGGTGCAAGCCCTCCGAGGGTTCGAATCCCTCTCTCTCCGCCAGATGCGTTATAATCGCGACGGCCGTCTCGGACATCGATCGGAGAGATGCGAGAGTGGCTGAATCGGCGTGATTGGAAATCACGTGTAGGGGTAACTCTACCGAGGGTTCGAATCCCTCTCTCTCCGCCATTTTTTTTATAAGCCGCGCGTAGGGCGATCGGAACGGTGGGGATGTAGCTCAGTTGGGAGAGCGCTGCCTTCGCAAGGCAGAGGTCGGCGGTTCGATCCCGCTCATCTCCACCACCTCCATTTCACCCGAAACGAACCGCGCCCGGACGCCATCGAAAGGTCGTGCTAGACGGGGAGGTAGCGGTGCCCTGAACCCGCAATCCGCTATAGCGGGGTTGAATTCCTTTCCGAGGCTCGGCTCGGCGGAGGCAGGGAGCGAGAAGCGGCGTTGACGGTCGGGTCCCGCGCGATGGCGGCGCGTGAACCCCGTCAGGACCGGAAGGTAGCAGCGGTAAGCGGGCTCAGCCATGCGCCGCGGGTGAGCTTGGCCTGAGTCGTCTTCTCGTTTTACGCTCCGTTGGTGAGGGTCGAAGAAAGGTGCACGGCCTCATTTGATCCGGCCGGCGCTCGGTCTTTCTGCTGCGGCTTCGGATCGCCGGCTGCGAGGCCTCGTTTCCGTCGCCGGTTTCCTCAATGTAGCTAAGGCTACATCTCCGGAAACCGGCTCGTCCAACTCGGCCTCTCGCCTACCGATCCGAAGCCTCGCGACGAAAGACCTCGCGCCGGACGGATCAGATCCGGCGCCGGAAAGGGAAAGAAACCGGAGAGGATCGAAAGACCTCGCGCCGGACGGATCGGATCCGGCGCCGGAAAGGGAAAGA
>JAFGGD010000059.1 GCA_016930695.1 Candidatus Eisenbacteria bacterium | reverse complement strand
GGTCTCCCTTCGGGGCACGGTGTGGGAAGGAGGACGGACGGGTAATCCCTCTCGGAGTCCGGGGCGTGCCGCCCCCTGGGTGGGTTCATGATTGCCACGGAGTTCCCACAAGGGTGCGACCTCGCGCGGCCATCTCTCACGCACCTCGAGAGATGGGGGCCCCCGTCCCGCCCCTTCTCCTCGAAGGATCACGCCGTCCGTCCGGGGAAAAGGCGGAGAGGATGGCGGGGAGGGAGAAGCCCTGACGGCTCCGAGAGGGAGCCCGGCGGCGGAAGGGAGGTAATCCCCGTCCCGCCCCTTCTCCTCGAAGGATCACGCCGGCCGTCCGGGGAGGAGGCGGAAGCGGTAGCGATGACTAGGGGTGTCTTTCTCCATTCCCTTTCGCCGGGCGACTTTATTTCCTTCTTGAGGGAGAGGCGGAGGAAGGAATAGCCTGGGACACGGCTTGGTCCGGAACGGGATCGGAAAGGGGGAAGAATATGCGACGACCCGCTCGCGCCGCGCGGCTCGCGGCGTTCCTGTTGATCGCGGCCTCCGCGGCGGTCGCCGCGGCGTCCGAAACGACGGAACACACTTTCATTCGGCCCTACCCGGGCGCTGTCTGCCGCGACGAGTACACCGAGCATGAGGCGTTCTCCGCCTTCGAGTTCCCCGTCACCGATCCGGAGACCGGCGAAAAGACGACCCATCCGGTCAAGGGGGAATACTGGTATCTGTACTACGAAATGCTCGACGGATCAGGCGAGCTGGACGAATCGGTATCGGAGATGGAGTTCCTGGAGAACTATAAAAGCGCCGCTCGGGAGAAGGGAGGGGAAATCCACTTCGACGATTCCTGGAACGGCTACCTCACCTTCACCGTGCCCCGGGACGACGGCGGCCTTTCCTGGTGCTACGCCGAGGCTTCCGACGGCGCCTATTCCCTGTGGATCGTGGACGAGCAACCCTTCGAGAAGAAACTCACGTTCAGCGCCGCAGAGATCAAGCGGCGCCTGGACGCGGACGGGAGGATCGCCGTCTACGGCATCCTCTTCGACACGGACAAGGCGGATCTGAAGCCGGAGGCGATGGAGCCGCTCGGCGAAATCGTGAAGTTGATGCTTCAATATACGGATCTGTCCATCGAGATCCAGGGGCATACGGACAACCAGGGAACCGCGGAGCACAACCTGGATCTTTCACGCAGGCGCGCCGACACGGTCCGTCGCTACATCCTTCTCTTCGGGGTGGACGAGAAGCGCCTCGTTTCGGACGGATACGGCCTCACCCGGCCCGTAGCACCGAACGACAGCGAGGAGGGTCGCGCAAAAAACCGGCGTGTGGAGCTGGTGAAGCGGTAGGGGATTCGATCGAGGGGAAACGGGCGCGTGTCCCCGGGTTCGGAGAATGTTTATGCATGTCGACAACGAATCGTCCGGTCGGGGGGATCGGCCGGTTTTTCGGGAAGGGATGATCCCCGACTACTACATCTCCCCGGCAGCGAGGCCGCGGCAGATCGCGGGGAAGGGGCTGGGCGTCACGGCGGTCGCGTCGATCGAGGAGTCCGAGATCATCGAATGCGCCCCGGTGAAGCTGCTCACGCCGAACAAGGGGCTGGACCGCGAATGGCGGCGGCTCCACCGGGTCCTTCTGGAGACGGTGCTCGGCGACTACGTCTTCGAATGGACCACCCATCGCGGCGCCGTCGCCCTCGGTTACGGCGGCCTCTACAACCACTCCTCGCATTCAAACGCCACGGTGATCCGGCTGATCCGGCCGCGGAAAATCGTCTTCGTCGCGAAGCGGGCGATCAAGCCCGGCGAAGAGATCACCATCAGCTACCGACATGTATGGTTCCAGCCGGTGGAACAGGAGGAGGGGCGTCCCGATTGCGGAGGAGAGGCGCGGTAGCGGCGGATTCCGCGCGCCCCCCTTATTATTATTTCGCGGTCGTTCCGCGCCCCTAGAGTTTTTCCCCGTGCCGCTCCCGGTACTCCACGTCGAGCCAACGGCGACCCAACCAGAGCGTGAGCGGAGAGAGCATGGTCGACGCGCCGACGATGATCCACATCAGCTCCGTGTTCCGCGGGCCGTCGGGGGAGCAGAGGTGGGCGAGGAGAATGCCGGTGATCGGCCCCGCCGCGACCTTGGCGAAGAACATCGGCGCCTTGGAGTAGGCCATGTAGGAAGCCTCCCTCCCCGGCGGAGCGATGGTGGCGGTGTAGTCGTAGATTCGCGGTGAGTAGATCGCTTCGCCGATGGAAAGGACCACCTGGTAGAAGACGATCAGGGCGATGCTCTCGCCGAGCCCCATGAAGAAGACCGATCCGGCGGAGATGAAGGAGCCGACGAGGATTACGTTGTATGCGCGCATCTTGCCCGTGATCGCCGTCATGACCGGCACGAGAAAGATGATGATCGCCGGGTTGATGCTGTAGAGGCGCCCCGTCCATTCCCGGAACCCGATTCTTTCCATATAAAGCGGATAGAGGGAGTGGTTGTACTGGAAGATCATCTTCACGAGCACGAGCAGCATGATGAAAACGATGAAGATCCAGAAACGTTTTTCCCTGGCCACCTCCTTCATGATCGCCCAGATGGACTCGCGCGGCTTGCCGGCGGCGCGCTCCGGCTTCCTCTTCGCCTCCTCCGCTTCCTCCTCGTTGAACTCCTCTCTCGGGATCCGGTCGCGCACGAAAAAGGTCACCAAAACGAGCGAAACGAGCGTGGCGATCACGCCGACGAGAAAGATGATCTGGGAGGGGCGCACCAGGAGTTCCAGACCGGCGACGTCGAAGCGCGTGACCTCGGTGAAACGGGCGCGGATCGGGTCGAGGACGAGGCCCGCCGCCAGCGAGCCGATGTTCATCACCACGTAGTACCAGGAGAAGGCGTACTTCTGCGCCCGTTTGTTGGAGAAGAGTTTCACCGACGCGGCGATCAACGGAATCATGTAGGCGAAGCCGACGGAGAGGAGAAAGAGACCGGGGTAGATGACCCAGGGATGGGTGGTGAAGGTGATCGCCACCCGGCCGGCCAGCGCGATCAGAAGCCCCACCTGAAGCGCCCGTTTGATACCGAGGGAATCGGCGATGAATCCGACGAAGAGCATGAAGAAGGACATGGACGCCGAAAAGACGCCGAAGATCGTTCCCGCCACCTGGTCGGAGAGGCCCATGTCCTGGGTGAGAAAGATCATCAACATCAGGACGGAGGAGAAATAACAGAGGCTCTCCAGCACCTTGATGGCGAAGGCGAACCAGATCTCGCGGGGGCAGGTGAAGAGGTTCACGAGGCCCTGGTGGTAGTCGGCGGCGACTCCCCTCAGGGCACCGGACGGCGCGCTCCGGGATTCGGCGTTCATGGGTCCTCGCTTTCGTGTCGGTGTGTGTCGCCCGACTGATTGTACCGGAGAGCGTCGTTTGGGAAAAGGCGGGAGGGAGAACACCGCGGGGACGAGGGAAAACGGGTCGAAAACGGGCGGGGGGCGTGCGGCGTCTTCGGAGAAAGGACACATGTCTTCCCATGACTCCCGCCGCTCTTGTCCGAAGGGGCGCCGGGGGCGTAAAGTGGCGGCGCCGGGCCGGCCCGGCGGAGGGACGCTTTGCGGGATTGTTGGATACGCGCGGCGGATGTCCGGCGTTACTACCGCCGGGGTCCGCAGACGGTGCGCGCGGTCGACGGCGTGGATCTGGAGGTCGGCCGCGGCGAGCTGCTCGCCGTGACCGGCGCGTCCGGTTCGGGGAAGTCGACGCTCCTCAATCTTCTCGCCGGGCTCGACACGCCCACCGCCGGAAGGATCGAGGTGGAGGGACGGCCCCTCGGTTCGCTCTCCCGCCGTGAGTTGGCCGCCTACCGCGCCCGCCGCGTCGGTATCATCTTCCAGTTCTTCCACCTGATCCCGCACCTCACGGCGCTGCAGAACGTAGAGGCGGCGCTCCTCTTCCTTCCCGTAACGCGCCGCGAGCGGCGCCGTCGCGCCGCCGAGTCGCTCGAACGTCTGGGGCTCGCCGACCGGATCGACCACCGCCCCGCCGACCTTTCCGGAGGCGAGCAACAACGCGTGGCCGCCGCCCGCGCGCTCGTCAAGGAACCGGAGGCGCTCTTCGCCGACGAACCGACGGGAAACCTGGACCGGGAGAACGCCGGCGCGATCGCCGACCTGCTCTCCGGGGCGCGTGACCGGGGACTGGCGGTGGTTCTGGTCAGCCACGACGGGGAGATGGCGGGACGGATCGCCGACCGCGTCGTCACGATGCGCTACGGGCGAATCAGGGACGATGGAGGGCCGGGACGATGACCGCGGCGGACCTCCTCGGCGTTTCGATCGGCAATCTTTGGCGCATGAAGCTCCGCACTTTCCTCACCCTCTCCGGCGTGATCATCGCCGTCGGCGCCTTCGTCGCGATGCTTTCCTTCGGCGCGGGAAACCGCCGCACCTTCAACGAGCAGGCCGAGAGCCTCGGTCTCTTCCAGACCATGCACGTCTATCCGGCGGAGAACGAGGAGGGCGAGGGGCCCTTTCTGGACGCCGCCGCCCTCGAGAGTCTCGCCGCCTTGCCGGGCGTCCGCCTCGCTTATCCCTTTCAGGGGGTCGATGTCACGGTGCGGACGGCGGATTCGGTCTTCACCGCCGAGGCGCAGGCGCTCCCGGCGGAGGCGGCGCGGACGCGCATGTACACGCGGCTCGCGGCGGGGACGCCTCCGGGCGACGATCAAGCGAAAGAGGCGCTGGTGACCGAGGAGTTCCTCGACATGGCGGGGATCGGGTTGCCCGATTCGGCGCTCGGCCTCAGCCTGATCGTCGAGGCGAGGCGCGCGGTCTTGGACAGCGCGATGATTCACGCTCTCGATGACCCGGACGGCGAACGGGGCCGCCGGCTCGCCGAGGTGCGCGTCGACTCGCTCCTCGATCCGGGCTACCGCCGGCGGGTGCTCCGACGGGAGGCGGGCGACGCGGCCGCCCGCTTTCTCGACGGCTTCCTGAACGCGCGGGAGACGGTGCGGGACACGCTGACCGTGTCGGGCGTTCTCAGGAGCGACGGCCCGAGGCGCCTCCGTATCCCGCCGCTGCTGATTCCCGAGGGGGCGGCGCGCCGCTTCGAGGACGGCTTTTTCGCCGAGGATCCCGCCGAGCTGTTCGTCGCGCTCCGCCGGGGCGCCCTCTTCGACGGCCCGCGGCGGCCGGGCCCCTCCTACGCCCAGATCACGCTCGACCTCGACCCCCGCGCCTCGCACGCGGCGGTGGGGGACTCGATCCGCGCGCTCGGTTTCCGCGCCTTCAGCTACGCCGAGCGGTTCGCCGAGATGCGCCGCTTCTTCTTCTATTTCGATCTCGCCCTCGCGGCGGTGGGGATGGTGGCGCTGGTCACCGCCTCCCTCGGCATCGTGAACACCATGGTGATGTCCATCAGCGAGAGACGACGGGAAATCGGCGTGCTCAAGTCTCTCGGCGCGGACGATCGGGACATCCGCGTTCTCTTCTTGGTCGAGTCCGCCGTGATCGGCGTGGTGGGTTCTCTGGCCGGAATCGGCTTCGGCTGGTTGGTCGCGCGGATCGCCTCCTTCGCCGCCCGCCTCTATATGGAACGCGAAGGGCTCCCCGCGGCGGACCTCTTCGCCACCCCACTCTGGCTCTCCGCGATCGCCCTCGCCATCGGCCTCGCCGTCAGCCTGCTCGCCGGCTCGTATCCCGCGGCGCGAGCCGCCCGCGTCGACCCGGTGGAGGCGCTGCGGAGCGAGTGACGGCGGGAGATCGGCGTGCGCCCCCCGCATCCCCAAAAGAGAAAGGCCCGGCCGGAAGCCGAGCCCCCTCGGTGTCGCCGCGGACTCCCACCACGTTCAGCCCGGGCCATGCGATGTCCGGACTATCGCAGCAACACCATCTTTCGTGTCTGAATGAATTTCTTCGACGCGAGCCGGGAGAAATAAATCCCCGAGGCGACCGGCCGCCCGTTCCGATCGGCGCCGTCCCACCGGAGAGCGTGGGGTCCGGCGGAGAAGGCGCCGTCGGCGAGGGTCCGGACCAGGCGTCCCGCCGCGTCGTGCACGGAGAGGCGGACCGGAGCGGCCTCGGGGAGCGCGAAGTGAATCGTCGTGACGGGGTTGAAGGGGTTGGGACGGTTCTCGAAAAGGAACGCGCCCCGGTCCGGCGCCCCGCCGTCGACGCTCACGCAGGGGTCCTGGAGAAGGGGGTCGAGTTTGCAGACCACCACGTCGCCGGCGTAGTCGTGAACGCCGCCGTTGTACGTTTCGTCGTAAGCGCCCGTCGTGACCGGGAAGTCGTTGGTCGTCGAGTCCGCCGTGCTGGCGGCGACCACCACGTTTCCGTCGGGGTCGAGGGCCATGTAGCCGTAGAACTCGCCGCCGCTCCCGCCGAGGAAGGTGGACGCGGCGAGGGTGTTCAAGTCGGTGGTCATGCGGCAAACGAAAAGATCGCCGGAGTACTGTGTCGTGCCGCCTGCTCCGTATTCCGTGTCGTACGCGCCGGCCGTGGTCGGGAAGTTGCGCGACGACGTGCTTCCGGTGATGTAGAGATAGCCCGTTCCGTCGAGGATGACGGCGCAGGGGGATTCCCACTTGCGGCCGCCCAGATAGGTCGCGGCGATCAGCTCTTCCAGGTCGGCGTCGAAACGGGCGATGAAGACGTCATCGCCGGCGTCGCTCAAGAGGTAGCTGTTGTAGGTCGTGTCGTAGGCGCCCGGCGTGGCGGGGAAGGTCGAGCTCGCCGTGTGGCCCGTCAAATAGATGTCGCCGTTCGCCGGGTCCCGGGTGATGGCGATGGCGATATCCCACTCCCCGGCTCCGCCGAGAAGGGTGGACGCCAGGAGCGTGGTGAGGCTCGTGTCGAAGCGGGCCGCGAAGGAGTCACCCGCGCCGTGGTAGGTGGTGTCGTAGGCGTCCGGCGTGGTGGGGAAATTCTGGCCGGTCCAGGTATAACCGGCAACGTAGATCGAGCCGCCCGGATCGAGGACGAATTCGCTGATCGCGTCGGTCCCCTCACCGCCGAAATAGGTAGAGGCGGTGACGGTGGTCAGGTCGCCCGCGAGGCGGGTGATCACGCCGTCGCCGTTGTATGCCCCCACCGGCCCGAGGTAGGTCTCGCTCCAAACGCCGGCGGTGGTCGGGTAATCGGAGGAACTGGAGTTTCCCGCGATCCAGACGTCGCCGTTCGCCGCCACTTGGATCCCCTCGGTGAAGTCGTTCGCCGAGCCGCCGACGTACGTGCAGGCGAGTAGCGTGGAGAGGTCGGCGCTCAACTTGGCGACGAAGATGTCCGTGTCGCCGCCGAAGGTGCTGTCCGCCGCGCCGGAGGTAAAGGGGAAATCGGCCGACTCGGTTTGTCCCGAGACGTAGATGACGCCGCTCGAGTCGCGGGCGAGGTTCGGGCCGGGCCACTGGCCGTCCAGGCCGCTCCCGCCGAGGAACGTGCAGGCGATCAGTGTGGTGAGATCGCCGCTCAGCTTCGCCACGAAAACATCGGAGCCGCCGTTCCATGTGGTGTCCGCGCCGCCGTAGACGGTCGGGAAGTCGGGGGAAGCGCACATGGCCGCGACGTAGATATCGCCGCTATCGTCCAGGACGAGGCCGCTGGTCATCCCGTCCACGTCCGACCCGCCGAGGAATGTGGAGGAGAGGAGCGGGTCGATGACGAGCGGCCGCGAGCGGTCGTAGGCGCCCACGGCGAATCCGTAGGTGTCGCCGTCGACGCGATAGGCGACCTCCACGTTCTCCTTGCGGCCGTCCGTTTCCTGCCAGGCGACCGGTCGCGTGAAGGTTACGTCGCCCATCTCCGTCGGTGCCGACAGCACGCCCCCTTCGCGGACGGCGAGCGCGCCCGCGCCCTCCATGCGGATCCGGATTCGGGCCGCGTCGGCTCCGGGCTGAACGGTGAAGACCTTCTCCACGTTTCGCCCGCGCGCCTCGAGGCGGATGTCGATTCCATCATAGATCGCGCCCAGATCGACGGCGGCGAAGGAAACCGGCCCGCCCGCTCGCGCCCCACCACGGAAGTTGTGGACGCGGACCGCCCCTTCGCCGTCACCGCGGGGCGTCGCCGCGCCGTCTCCGCCGACGAAACGCTCGCGGAGCGCCAATCGCGCTTTTCCCTTGGGGATCGCGTAGACGATGTCCCCTCCTTCGGTCACGAAAATGTCGCCGCCGAAAGTATGCGTATAATAGAGAGCGCGTGGGTCCGTCTCCCCTCGGTTCTCGATGAAGGGGACGTCGAGTTCGGCGAGGCGCGCGCCGATCGATTCCCGGTCTTGTGGGGCGATTCGGTCCGCGCCGTCCGGCGCCGCGCCGGCGATCGATCCGACGAGAATCACCGCCGGAAGCAGGGCGAAGATGCGGTGGCGATAGGTCATGGAATGATTCCTCCTGTTCGGATTTCTCGGCTTGGTTCCCCTGCCGCGATTCCCCGGCTTCGGCGATCGCACGCGGGACAATCGGCGCCCGCCTGCGCTCCTCCGCCACCGGGTTTGCATCCGCTACTGGGCGGTGCCGTCCCCTTGTGGCATACTCGGATCGTACGCCCGCGCGCCGCGGGCCGCCTGAAGGGTCGGTTTGGCGAACCTGCGGAATGCGTTTGGGGGGGGCGCGCGGAGAAATGAGGCGATAGTCGTTTGAAAAACGGGGAATCGAGAAAAGAAGGCCCTCCGGGCGCCGCCGCGCTCCCGGGAGAGAACCGGGACCGGCGTCCCTCCCCCTTCTTCATCGAGGAGTGGCGGGTCGACCCTCTGTCGGGAGAGATCGCGCGCGGGGACGAGGTCCGCTCCCTGGAGCCCCGCGTTATGGATCTGCTGGTCCGGTTGGCCGACCGGGCCGGAGATGTGGTGGAGCGCGACGAACTGAAGCGCGTCGTTTGGGGGGACCCGGAGACGAGCGAAGAGGCGCTCCGACGC
The DNA here is from genome assembly GCA_016930695.1 of Candidatus Eisenbacteria bacterium. Taxonomy (NCBI): domain Bacteria; phylum Candidatus Eiseniibacteriota; species Candidatus Eiseniibacteriota bacterium. Next base: position 82,956 of record JAFGGD010000059.1, on the reverse strand, counting down.
GCGGTTTGGGAGCTGCGCAACGGTCTCGGTGACGACCCGCAACATCCGCGCTTCATCGAGACGATCCGGAAGGGGGGCTACCGCCTGATCGCGCCGGTGGTTCGGGCGGAGGACGCGCCGGAAGCGCCCCCCGAACGCCGCCGATTGTGGTGGTGGGCGGTCCCCGTGGCGATCGTCGCGGCGGCGGCGGCCTGGTTCCTAATCCCTCGCGACTTCTCATCGCCGGAGCCGAAGGTTCTCCGCGGCGCGCCCCTCACCAGTTATCCGGGGAAGGAGACGGCGCCCGCCCTCTCGCCGGACGGGACGCGGGTCGCCTTCAGCTGGGACGGCGAGGAACGCGGGAACACGGATATCTACGTCAAGGCGCTCGACAGGGAAACGCCTCTCCGTCTTACCGACGACCCTCTTCCCGAAACCTACGCCGCCTGGTCTCCCGATGGAACGCGGATCGCCTTCGCGCGGCTCGGCGACTTGCAGAAGGTCTGCGTCGTTCCCGCGTCGGGAGGCGCGGTAGACACGCTCTACTCGCTCCGGCCGGCGTTGGTCGGACTCGACTGGTCGCCCGACGGCAGATGGCTCGCCTTCTCCGCCTGGGGGGAAGAGGGGATGCCCCCCCGGATCGTCCTACTTGATATCGAAACCGGCGAGATCCGCGCGATGACGAACCCCACGCCGCAGTACAGCTGCGATTTCATGCCCCGCTTCTCACCGGACGGAAGCACGATCGCCTTTATCCGCTCCGGCCCGATCTTCCAGCAGGACGTGCACCTGATCTCCTTGGAGGGAGGGCAGCCGCGCCGTCTCACTCGTTCCCAGGGGAGAATCGAGGGGATGGATTGGGCGCCGGAAGGCCGGGACATCGTCTTCGCGGCGAAGGCGAAGACCGGCTACGATCTGCTGCGCGTCGGCGCGCGTGGCGGCGCGGTGGTCCGCGTGCCGACCACCGCGAGGAGCGCCGCCCACCCGAGTGTCGCGTCCCCCGGCGGGCTGCTCGTTTATGAGGAAACCAAGTCGGCGGCCGACATCTGGCGGCTCGCGCTCGGCGAGGGGGCGGACGCGGAGCCGGAGCCGGTGATCCGTTCGACGGCATCCGACGCGGCTCCGTGCTATTCGCCGGACGGAAAGCATTTCGCCTTTCTCTCGACGAGGAGCGGCTATACCGAGGTGTGGACGGCGAACGCCGACGGGTCCGGCCAAAGGCAGGTCACCCGTTTCCGGGGCGCCCAACCGGTCGATCCCTCTTGGTCGCCCGATGGGACGCGCCTCGTGCTGACGGTTGCGCGGGACGACAGCACGTTCCTTTACGAGATCGACGAAAGGGGCGCCCATGCGCGCTGTCTGGTCGAGGGAGGAGCGGATGTCGTGTTCGCCGCCGCCTGTTCGCGCCGCGACGGTTCGTTCTACTACGAGCGGGGGGACAGCCTCGGATGGGAGATCCGCCGCTACGGGCCGGAGGGCGACGCGAGTGAAAAGGTGGCGCCCCACGAGGGGATGGTCCTTCGCGAAACGGAGGAAGGGGACCTCGTGGTGTGGCGTTTCGAACGGGGAGGAATCTGGCGGCTTCCTCCCGGCGGCGGCGAGGGGGAGCGGCTCATCGAACCGGAGGAGATGTCCTATTGGACGAGCCTGCAGGCGGTGCCGGGGGGGATTTACTTCTCCCTCCTCACGCGGCGCGGTCCACTGATCGCCTTTTGGGACGAGGCGGAGGGGAGCCAGAGAATCGTCGCGAGGCTGCCGGAGAACGCTCTCTCCTGGTTTTCGATCTCGCCGGACGGGAACGAGGCGCTATTCTCGCGGGCCGAGACGCGTGAAACGGATCTCATTCTCTGTCGCGGTTTCCGATGAGCGCGCCCGTCGCGGCGAGCGAGGCAATGGAACGGGGCGAACGCGCTCGTCCCGGCGGCGCGGCGTCGATCGCGCTCTCCCTGCTCGTGGCGGCGTCGGTCGGCGTCGGTTGCAAGCTCTACGCGGGCCCGGGGGCGGCGTGGATCGCCGATCGCCTCGCCGGCGCCTTCTACGTGATCTTCTGGTGTTTTGTCTTCTTCGCGATTCTTCGGACAAGAAGGATCGGCGTGCTCGCCGCGGCGGTGACTGCGGCCACCTGCGCGCTCGAGTTCCTGCAACTCGTCCATCCGCCCTTCCTGGAGGCGGTCCGCGCCGGCCTCGTCGGGAGAACCCTCCTCGGTGCCGTCTTCTCCTTCCTCGACCTCCCCTTCTACTTCCTGGGCGGCGTCGCGGCCTATCTCTGGATGGGGCTGCTGGCCGGATCACCGCCGGAGCGCTGACCGTTTCCCCGCGCCGCCCCGGCCGTCAGCGGATGTTTTGCGGTCCGTCCAGGGGCGCGCGGGTCCAGAGGTCGTGGTCGCTCTCCGGCAACGGTTGGAGATCGCTCATCTCGTACTGTTCGCGCCGGATGTCGTAGTCATCGAAAAAACCGTTTTTGAAGGAATACACATCGCCCGTGTTCGGGTCGTAGAGCCTCTCCGTGCCGAGGATCGCGTCGCTCCGCTTCTCCGCCAGGATGTCGTCGCTCCGGTTCCGGCTCTCCCAGCCCTCCATGATGATGTCCGACGCGTCGCTCAGAGTACGCCCCGCCTTCATCACCCCGGCCCAGGCGCGTTGTTGCATCTGCATGCAATTGTTCACGTAGGAAGGATCAATGGTGAAGCTGGACGCGCAGCGGACCAGCGACTCCACCATGCCCGGGAAGGCTTCCTTGGACGCGGTGACGCCGGTAAAGAGGGTGCCGTAGCCGTTGCCGCCGCCCGGTCCGCCGGTGAAGGGCATGAAGGGCGCCGTGGTCAGGTGGAAAAGCCCTTCGCCGACGCGGCCCTCCTCCGAGAAAAGCGCCCGGATCAGCGCCGTTGATCCGCCCGGTAGAGGGCAGGGCTGCGGCGAAGAGGCGATGATGTGCACGCCGTCCAGGCGCGGGCAGGCGGGCATGAAGCCGCGGGCCACGCCGGTGCGGGCGATCTGATGGAAGGCGGCGAGAAAGACGCCGGGCGTGAAAGGCTCCACCACCGGCATTTCGTGCCAGGCGACGGGGAAGCCGCCCATGTTCATGTACTGGATGTCGATCTGTTTTTGCTGCGCCGAGAGGTAGACGGGTCCGACCTGGCCGAAATAGAAGACCCGGTTAAGGGGTTCGGCCGGATCCCGGACGAGGAAAGCGAAGGTGCCGCATTCTCCGGCGGTGAGGACCTCCCATCCGGCGGGGCGTTCGATGGAGAAAAAGCCGCCGTCGTAGCGCTCGAGCGTGAGTTTCGGCGCCGGTTTATCCGCCGCCCGCCGCCCGCCGCCTTCGTCCTTTCCGCCGCCGCAGGCGGAGAGAAGAAGCGGGAGGAAGAGGAAGATCGCGGACAGGTAGAAGCGTCGCATCGACATCTCCTTTCGATCGGGACGCCGGCCGCGGGCTTCTCCCGGAACAGACCGTCGTCCTCGGGACGATTGCTCTCTTTTTTTTACGCCGCGAAACAGTCAATGTCAAAGATCGGATGGGGGCTTGCTGTCGGTCTACGGTTCGGCCCCCGTGTCGCCCCCCCGGAACATTTCGGAATCGGGGTCCAGCGCGTAGGCGCGGCGGAGGTGCTTCTCCGCCGCCTCACGGTCCCCGAGATGAAAGTTCGCCTGGCCGATCCAAAAGTGGAGCCGGGCGTCGTCGGGCAGGGCGCCGAGGGCGACCCGGAGCCAATGCCGCGCCTCGGCCCATTCCTTGCGTACATAGAGGAGCCGCCCCAGATCGAGCGCCGCGGACGGCTCGTCCGGATCGTGGGCGAGCACGAAGCGGAACTGACTCTCCCCCCAATCCCCTTCGCGAAGATGAAAGCGGCAGGAACCGAGGTAGTAGCGGGTCGCGGGGATGGTGGGATCGAGACGAACCGCCTCTTCTAGATGGACGGCCGCCTCGGCGTACTCTTTGTGTCCCCACAGCTCGATTCCCACGTTCGCGTGGGCGCGCCGCGAGTCCGGGCGCCGCCGCGTCGCCTCGCGATAGAGGCGCATCGCCTGCTCCCTCCCCCCCTTCTTCCAAAGAATGCCGGCGAAGCCGACGGCGCGCGGCTTGTCTCCGTTCCAGTGGAGGGGATCGTTGATGGTGAAACGGACGGCGCGGTCGGCGGCGACGGAGGGGAAGGCGTTGCCGCCGACCCAGGGAAGAAGGAGGAAGAGGCCGGCGCCCCAGGCGAGGATGGCGGACGGCGCCAGCGTCCTCGTCGGAAGGATGGGGAGAAGGCGAGTTCCCGCCCAGAGGGCGATCGCCGGCGCGTAGAAGCAGAAGAGGTCCCAATCGCGGGGGCCGAGGCCGGGGCGGATCACGACGGCGAAGGCGAGGAGCGAGAGGGCCGCGGTGCGGAGGAAACCCTCGGCGGGAAGGCCGGGGGGCTCGTCCGCGGCGCGCCGCCCGCGGATCGTGGCGACCAGGATCGCCATGGGAATCGGCGCGACGAGGGCGAATAGATTGAACATATAAAACAAATGCTCCGGCGAGAGAAGCGAGTAATAGAGCGCTTCCGGCGGTGCGGTCCAGCGGAGGGGCGCCTCGAACGCGTCCAGCTGGGAGAGGGTCGGCGGCAGGAGGAAGAGAAGAATGGGCGAGAGGTGGACCAACCGCAAGAGGAGCCGCGCGAGGCGTTCCCGGCGTCCTTCTAATAAGAGAGCGAAGAGGGCGGGCAGGGCGATCACGACGCCGGTGTGGAAGAAGACCGCCGCGGGGAATGCGGCCGCCGCGGCGGCGCGGTTTCCGCCGCTGAGTAGTGCCGCCGAGCCGCCGGCGACGAAAAGGAGGATGTATAACTGGGCCGGCGTGTAGGTTTCGACATATCCGAAGAAGAGCTGCATCGCGCCGGTGGTGAGGAGGAGGGCGATGAGAAGCGCGGCCGCCGGCGCCGGGCGGTCGGGGCGGAGCGCGCCGGCGATCCGCCGGGCGAAACGGACGGCCGCGAAGACGGCGGCTCCCCCCGCGGCGGAGGAGAGAATCGCGAAAGAGAGTTCTTCGCCGTTCGTCGCGCCGAGGGCGCGGAGCGCGCGAAAGAAGACGCGGTGCACCACCAGCGTTCCCCACCCGGCGCGGTACTGAAGGGGATCCGCGTCCCGCTCGAGGAAGGTGAGCACCAAATACCCGTCGCCCATGAAGTGGCCGCTCGAACGAAAAAGGTAAAAGAGGATCGCGATGATGGTGGCCAGGGCGCCAAGCGCGCCGCCCGCGCGCAGGAGAGTTGGTGAGATGCCGGGCTCGCCGTGACGACGGCGGGCGGCATAAAGCGCGAGGGCGGCGGCGGCCGGAAGAAGGGCGAGCCAAGCCGCGCGCAAAAGAAGAGGAAGGTCGGCGCCGTTCGAGAACGCCCAATAGGACGGCGAGGGACGGAAGGCGAAAAAAACCTCCGCCGCGAGAAGCGATACGAGAAGAAGCGCCGCCGCCGCGGCGGCCCTGCGATCAGGCATGGGGGCTCACCTCCCGCCCCAGGTTACGCGGCGGCGCGCGGGAAGGGAAGGGGGAAGAGCACGGCCGGCGGTCCCCGCCGCGCGGTCGTTTAAATCAGGATGTGCGCGTCCAGGGCGACGAACATGTGGTTGATATCGAGCTGGGTCGTGGTGGGCGGGGCGGGGGCGTAGCCCGCCAGGAGAAGGAAGGCGATCGACGCGAGGATGGCCCTTTGTTGCGCGCGCGGGAGGCGCGGAAAGGGCGGGCGCCCCCGGCAAGGACGTTCCTCTTTCCCGGAGCGCCCGTCTCTGATAAGCTCTTACAAATCAACAAAAAGCGGTTCGCGTGGCCGCGGAGCCCACCGAAGACTCCAACCAAGAGGGCGTATATGGAAGAGAACTACTCCGAGCTGACACTGCGGGCGGTGATCTCCGGCCTCTTCGTGGGCTGTTTGATCGGCGCCTCCAACATCTGCATCGGGCTGAAGATCGGATGGACCTTCGGCGCGTCGATCACCGCCGCGGTGATCTCCTTCGCCATCTTCCGCACCTTCGCGGGGGTTTTGAAGCGCCCCTACTCGGCGAAGGAAAACCTGATCACCGCGACCGCCGGCTCTTCGGCGGGGACGATGGCCTCCGCGGCGGGGCTAACCGCGTCGATCCCGGCGCTCGAGTTGATCCTTCGCGAACAGGGGAAACCGATCCTCTCCTACGGTCAGCTCGTTCTCTGGGGGATCAGCATCGCGTTTCTGGGCGTCTTCTTCGCCGTACCTCTCCGCCGGCAAATGATCGTGGTGGACAAGCTGCGCTACCCGACCGGCACCGCCGCCGCGGAGACGATCAAGGCGATGTACGCCTCCGGGGCGGAGGCGGTGAAGAAGGCGAAGGTTCTCTTTTACTGCGCCCTCTTCGCGGCCGCCTTCAAACTCCTTCTTTCGATCAAACCGCTCGGCCTCGGCTTTCTCGAAAACCTCTCCGTAGACGATTTCGGGCTGGCGTCCATCGGCGTGTTGGGGCTCGGGTTCGCCGTGCTCACCATAGGAATGAACCTTTCGCCCATGATGCTCGGCGCGGGAGTGCTGATCGGTCCCAAGGTCGGCTGGTCCCTCTTCGCCGGCGCCGTGATCGCCTGGGGAATCATCACGCCTGTCCTAAACGGCATGGGGCTCATCGAATACAGCGGCGGATCGTCGATCTACAGGGACGCGCTGAAATGGATCCTCTGGCCCGGCGTGGCGTGCATGATCACGGCCGGATTCACAAGCCTGGGGCTACAGTATAAAACCATCGGCCGGACTTTCTCCTCGCTCCGCAAAGCCACCGCCGCCGCCGCCGCCGCCGACGAGGAGGAGGACGCGCCCGATCCCTTCCCGATGAAGTGGTGGTTCATCGGCATGGCCGCCGCGACGGTCCTCACCGCTTCCATGGCTTACATCTTCTTCGGCATCGCCGTCTGGATGGGAGTGCTCGCGGTGATCCTCTCCCTCTTCGTGGCGAGCATCGCCGTGCGCGCCACCGGCGAAACCGATATCAATCCGGTGGGCGCGATGGGGAAGATCACGCAGGTCGTCTACGGGATTCTCGATCCGGGGCGGATCACCACCAACCTGATGGCGGCGGGGATCACCGCCGCCGGCGCGAGCCAGGCCGGCGACCTGATGCACGATCTGAAAGCCGGTTACATGCTGAAGGTGTCGATCCGCAAGCAGGTGATCACCCAGCTGATCGGCGTGATCGTCGGCGTGCTGGTGGCCGCCGGAGTCTACCGGCTCCTCACCGCCGCCTATGAAATCCCCGGGGAGGACTTCGCGGGGCCGGCGGTCGTGGCGTGGCATTTGATGGCTAAAGTGCTCGCCGAGGGAGTTTCCTCCCTCGAGCCGAGCGCGCTCTGGGCCGCCGTCGTGGGAGGCGCCGTCGGCATCATCCTCACCCTGATGCACAGGATACGCTCCATCGCCAAGTGGCTCCCCTCGCCCGTGGCGATCGGCATCGCCTTCATCGTCCCCGGTTTCTATTCGATCGCCATGTGGTTCGGGGCGCTACTCACCTGGCTCTATAATAGAAAGCACGGGGACCGGGTGGAGCGCTTCGGCCCCGCCCTCGCCTCCGGCCTGATCGCCGGCGAGGGGTTGATGATGGTCCTCGTCGCCCTGCTGTTGATCCTGGGGGTGAGCTGGGTATAGGGGATCACACAGAGAATCTCGAAGGGGCGCCGCCCCGCGCGGCGTCCTTTTTTCGTGCGACACCGACCAATTCCGGGCCGTCCGGGCGTACCGTTTTGGGGCTTCTCGCCTGTCCGCGAGCATCCGGCCCCTTTGGCTCGGGCCATCCAACCGATTCTAGTAACAGGTGGTCGGTCTATTAGGAGCCTTTCCCGGCCCCCCTGTCCCCTTCTCCCTCTTGCCGCGTCCCATGTTGATCGTGCATATTGGATGGTGTAGATAGCGACCCAATGGCGGTTTTTATCGGTTATTCCACTATATAAACTGGATTGGAACGATCCAAAGGGGGCTTTTATGCGGATGCAGCTGGATCGAGAGAGCCCGACACCGATCCATCTTCAAATCGCGAATGGGATCCGGGAGCAGATCCTCACCGGGGCGATTCCGGAGGACCGGAGGCTCCCGCCGACCCGCCGCCTGGCGGCGGAGTTGGGGGTGAACAGGAGCACGGTCGTGCAGGCATACCAGCGGCTTTGGTCGGAGGGGTTGGTCGAGGGGCGCGTCGGGAGCGGCACGGTGGTCCGCCTCCCCGCCGGAGAGAAGCGTCGCGCCGTCGCTCCGCCCCCTTGGAGCATGCTCCTCGGCGCGCGGGTCGGCGGCCACGACGCCGAGTCGGGCGAGCTTTTCCGTCTTTTCGCGCGGGAGGACCTGGTCTCCCTCGCGGCCGGGCTACCGGCGCCGCACCTCTATCCGATGGAGGATCTGCGCGAGGCGGCGAACGCGGCGTTCGCCGAGGAGGGGAGGGCCGCCCTCCATTGGTGCCCCGCCGAGGGATACCCGCCCCTTCGCCGTCTCGCCGCGGAGCGCCTCGACGGGCTCGATCCGGCCGCGACGATGATCCTCGCCGGATCGACGCAGGGGCTTTTCCTCGTCTCCGCGCTCTTTATCGATCCAGGCGACTTCGTTGTCGTCGAGTCGCCCACCTATCTCGGCGCGCTGCAGATCTTCCGCGACGCCGGGGCGCGGGTGATCGGCGTCCCCGTCGCGGAGGACGGCATCGACCTGGAAATGCTGGGGGAGGTGCTCGCCCGCACGCAGCCCAAGTTCATCTACACCGTTCCCACATTTCAGAACCCGACGGGCGTCACCATGAGCCTGGGGAAGCGCCGTGCCCTACTCGAACTCGCCTATCGATACCGCGTCCCCGTCGTCGAGGACGACCCCTACACGCCGCTTCGCTACGATGGCGGCGCGGTTCCGTCGTTGAAGGCGCTCGACACGCACGGCTACGTGATTTATCTGACCACCTTCTCCAAGATCCTTGTCTCCGGATTGCGGGTCGGTGTTCTCGGCGCGCCGCGCCGCCTGATGGAGCCGATGGTCGCCGCGAAGTACCGGCTCGACCTCTTTACCGGCGCGCTCTCCCAGGCGATGGTTCAACGATTCTGGAGCGGCGGTGCGCTGGATCGCCATATCGATCGTGTCCGCGTCGAGTACCGGGCGAACCGGGAGGCGATGGCCGACGCCCTCCGCCGCCACTGCCCGACGATCCGTTTCTCCGTCCCCGAAGGGGGCTTCTTCATTTGGGGCCGTCTTCCCCGCGAGGTGGGCGCCCGCCGTCTTCTCCGGGAGGCGCTGGACCGGAAGGTGATGATTCTTTCGGGAGAGATCTTCCATCCCGACGGCCGCGGCCACGATCGGGTCCGTCTCTCCTTCACCGGCGAGACGCCGGAGAGGCTCCGCGAGGGAGTGCGCCGGCTCGGCGATGCCCTCCGGCGCGTCGAAAGAGGGGCGCCGTCGCCGGACGCCGTCGAGGAGGCGACGACCAAACCGATTTTGTAGCAGCGGACCGCGCGCGTCCGGCTTCCGCCGGTTCCTCGCCTCGTCGTGGTCCGCGATTCACGCGGTCGGGCCGACGGCCCGGCGAGGAGGTGTGAACCATGACCGGAAAGAACCGGTACGCGTTTTTCGGCGGAACCATAGCGCCGATCGACGAAGCGAGGATCAGCGTCATGACCTCCGCTTTCCTCTACGGCACCGCCGTCTTCGAAGGCTTGCGCGCCTTCTGGTCCGACGAACGGGAGGAGCTGTACGTCTTTCGCATGCGGGAGCACTTCGAGCGTCTTCTCCGGGGATGCCGTATCCTGCGGATCGAGATCCCCTTCGACGCGGACGGCCTCTCGGCCGCCACGCTCGATCTCCTTCGTACCGAAAGTTTCCGGGAAGATGCGTACATCCGTCCCGTGGCCTACAAATCCGACCACAAGATCGGTGTTCGCCTCGACGGGATCGGGAGCGACTTCACCATGTTCGCCGTTCCGTTGGGCGCCTACATCGATAAGCCGGAAGGGGCCCGGCTCATGGTGTCGAGCTGGCGGCGGGTCGCCGATGACGCCATCCCGCCGAGAGGAAAGATCAACGGCGCCTACGTCAACTCGGCGCTCGCCAAGAGCGAGGCGCGTGAGAACGGATTCGACGACGCGCTGATGCTCACCGCCGACGGTCACGTCTCGGAGGCGAGCGCCGCGAACCTCTTTCTCGCGCGGAACGGCGCGCTCCATACGCCTCCGTCGGCCGACGAAATCTTGGAGGGCATCACCCGGGACGCCTTCATCCGTCTCGCCCGAGACCGGGGGATGGAAGTGATCGAGCGCCGCATCGACCGTTCCGAGGTTTACGCCGCCGACGAGGCGTTCCTCTGCGGAACGGCGGTGAACATCGTCCCCGTGACCGAGGTGGACCGGCGAACCATCGGCGACGGCCGGCCGGGACCGATCACCCGCCGGCTTCGCTCCCTATTCGAGCGGGTCGTCGTCGGCGCCGAGCCGGAGTACCGCGGCTGGTGCTCCCCGGTTTATCGGAGTCGCGGGGACGCCCGGACGAGCGCGGCGTTCGCCCCCGCCGTTCCTGCTTAAACAAATGAGGGGTGCGGGATCCTTGCCCGCACCCGCTCTCTTTCGCGCCGCCCGGCTATTTCAGCAGGATCGTCTTGCGGATCGCGCTCCGGCCGCCGCTTTCCAGGCGGATGAAGTAGACGCCGCTCGGGAGATCGGCCGGGCTCCATTCGCGGACGAACGGCTCCGGTCCCGCCTCGCCGTCGAAGAGGACCGCCGCGCGCCGTCCGAGCGCGTCGAAGGCGGTGAGGCGAACCGGCCCCGCCGCGGGAATGTCCGCGCGGATCGTAATGGAGGCGTTGAAGGGATTCGGGGCGGCCTCTAAGTGGAGGGCGGGAGGGATCGACCGCTCACCCGCGCTCACGCCGGTCGACAGGGGGCCGCGCATGCGGACCTTGTGAAAAGAGAAGGCTCCGATCCCTCGGCCGTTCCGAATCCACGGCCCCTTGTAGGACGTCGTGGACCCCTCGTAGCAACAGTCCGGAAGATAGGTGAGTGAATCGGCGCCCGTCGTGCCGGCCAGATCGAGGCGGAGCACGGCCGAATCCTCCGTGACGGCGCCCCCGATCACCCACACGCTCGAGTCGTTCAGATAGAAAAAATCCTCGAGAGGCGCGCCGAGAGTGTCCAACGGCCAGACAATCGGTTGGTCGAAGCGGACGAGAATCGCGTCCCGGTTGGAATCGGCGAAGTGCGCCTCGATCGGGTTCGGCGGACGGGCGCCGGCGGTATCCGTTGAGCCGTAAAGATCTCGGCCGACCGACAGGGACGCCCACTCGGCCATTCGGCCGTAGCCGCAGGAATCAAAATGGCAGCCGTCGTGGCCGGGAAGGCCGGCGGTGGAGAGAGCGACCACGTCTTCGTGAGCTTCGGGCAGGCGGCGCAGCACCTCCCGCAAGAGGCCCTGGTGGTCTTCCCCGCAACCGGGGCGAATCTGAAAGACGTAGATCCGCTCCAGCGCCGGATAGTCCTCCTTCCATGCCGCGTGAAGCTCGGCGAAATGACCCGCGTAAGTGGGAGCGGGCGATGACGTGTTGGCCTCCCCCTGATACCAGAGCATCGCCCGTGCGGCGCCGTCCAAACCGGCCTTCCGCGCGCGGTAGAACAGGCGGCCGTAGATCGTCGAGAGGCGCTCCAGGGGCGGTGATTTCCTTTTGTGCTGTTGGATGAAGGTCGACCCGACCGCCCCGTTCAACAGACAGACCGGCACGCCGAAACGTGTGGCGATCTTCTCGCCGAGCCGGAGTCCCCAAACGCCGACCGCCAGGGGGGCGTATCGCTCGTGAGCCTGGGCGAGCCCCCAAAGCGTGTCCGCTTCGCACGCCGAAGAATCGGCCTCGGTTGTGCCGAAGGAGCGGACCCACTCCGAGCGGTTCGTCACCACCCCGCCGTAATCGTAGGCGACGGCGTTCGACTGCCCGTTGATCAACAACACGTCGCCGCAGAGAAGGCTCTCCCTTTCGGCGACGAGCACCGTGTCGAGATGAACCAGAAGATCGTATTCCGCGAGTTCGGCGCGCAGGGGGAGGGAAAACGAAAAGGGCGCCCGCACACCTTCGTATATGAGTGGTTCCGCAAGGCGCAGGGATGGGATGTCGTCGCGGAGCACGGTGACGGAGACGGAGTCGAAGTCGCCGCCGAGAACCGTCCCCTCGACCGTGACGGCGCAGGAGTCCGATGCGTCCCGGGGGAAGAGCCGCAGCGACTCGGGCAGGCGGCCCCATTCCACGTTCTGGGCGCGGATGCTCGGCGCGGTCGCGAACGCCCCGAGGACGACGAGAAGGAGGGCGAGAGGGAAACGGGGCCTGCGCGCCGGGCGGGCGCGCGGAAGAGGATGGGCCGCCGGAGACGGGGAATGAAATGCGCGCACGCCGAGGACCTCTTGTTGTCTTTTCCGGTGTTGGGGCGCGGAGTCGGTTGTCGCGTCCCGCGGGGGGGGCGACATCCTTTCGCATAATTATACCGGATTTCGAAACGGCCGTGTTGGGGCAACCACGGGATCGGCACCCCCCTTCGGTTATATGGGGAGTTGCGGTTTCGCCACCCGTCCGAATCTCGAGGCGAAGGGACGCCGGTTCGCGGCCGGGAGGCGCGGAAGCAATCCCTTTCCGTCGAGGATCGTCCCGGTCGTAAAAGGCCCGGGGCACGACGCCCCGGGCCTCTCTCCGTTCGGTTGTCGCGCGGCGCTCGCGGGAAACGCCGCCCCTATCTGAGGAGCACCACCTTGGAAGAGCGCGCCTCCCCCGCCGCATCGAGGCGCGTGAGGTAGATCCCGCTCGCAACGGGCGTTCCGGCGCCGTTCCGGCCGTCCCAAACCGTTTCATGGGCGCCCGCCGGGAGCGCGCGATCGACGAGAGTACGCACCAGCCGTCCCTGCACGTCATATACGGCGAGACGGACCGGTCCCGCGGCCGCCGTGGAGAAGTGGAGGGTGGTGGTCGGGTTGAAGGGGTTCGGAGATGCGCCGCGAAGCTCGGTCACCCGGGGCGCGCCGGCCGCCATCTCGACGCCGGTCGCGACCGCCAGCGTTCCCGTGATCACCACGTCGTCGATGTAGAACCCCTCGGCGATGTCCTCGTCGTCGTCGGTCTTCACGGCGAAGGTGAGCTGCACCTCGTCTCCCGCCTCGTAACCGCGGAAGGAGAGGTCGTAGTGGAACTCCATCCAGTCGTTGCCGATGACGAGTGGAGCGAGCGCGCCGCCCGAGGCGATCCAGTCGATCGTGTCGTGGACCGCGTCCTTGGTGAGGATCACGTAGAGCCCGTCGCTCCCGTAGGTCGCCACCTCGTGCCAGAGCCAGAAGGAGAGGCTCGGGTCCGGATCGAGGGCGATGGACGGCGCGTCGAGCCAAGCGTTCATGCCGGGATCGTAGACACTCGTGTCCTGGCGTCCGGCGTACCACGAGGCGTTTCCGCTGTGGGTTCGATTCGGCGATAGATGCCAAAGATCGTTCGAGCCGCCGTGGGTCCAGTCGACCCCTCCCGACTCCAGGTCGTCGGCGAAGCCGGTTTCGCCGATCGCGACGAGGGTGCTTTCGGCGAAGGCGTATCCGTTTCCGTCGGCGATGTCGAAACGGACCAGGACGAAGTGCGGGTCCGGGCAGCCGGCGGGGATGTTCACGTCGAAGAGGGCGTTCGCTTCGGCGCCACCGGCGATGTCCGCCGCGGAAGCGATGGGGTCGGTGAACACCAGCCAGGAGCTGGAGCTTCGCGCCGTCGCGATCATGCCTTCGGAGAGGTCGTCGCCGTAGTTGTGGAAGCGGGCGGTAAGGGTGAGGCTCTCGCCCGGTTCGGCGCGGCCGTCGCCGTCTCCGCCGGTTTGGTCGTCGACGCCGAGCTCTGCGAAGCGAATCCGCGGCGCGGCGACGACAAGAGAATAAACACCCGACCAGGGCCCGCCCGAAGTGGACGCGATGGTCAGGTCGAACCGGCAGGAGTGACCCGCAGGCGCGCCGGTAGCCAGTGTGAAGACGAAGGGGGATGCGTTTCCGGCGCTTCCGCCCGCCGGCAGATCGCCGAAGGAAGCGACGCTGTCCGTCACGACGACCCACGGATCGTCGGAGCGGAGCGTGCCGGTTACGCCGGTCGCCGCGTCCGTCCCCGGGTTCGCCAGGGTGAGCGTCAGGTCGATCGTCTCGCCCGCGTTCGGCAGGCCGTTGTCGTTCCCGCCGGAGGCGTCGTCGATCGCCGCGCCGGTGAGGGACGCATAGGGACCGGAGGGGAAGACCGCCGCCGTTCCCTCATAGGGGAGGTGGTCATGGGCGGTCACCGTGACGTGCAGCGTGTCCGCCGTGAGAGGGGTCACGGCGAGGACGGCCTGGCCGCCCGCGCCGGTGACGCCGGTCACGTGAACGTCGCCGTCGTCGGTGACGCAGACCGTCGCTCCCTCCATCGGCGACCCGCCCGTGGTGACGGTGACCGTGAAGAGGCCGGGCGCGAGGGGCATGTCGGCGGGGTGTTCCACGTCGAGCTCGTCGGGGATGTCGGTCCAGGCGGCGAACTCGGGCTCGCCGAGCAGGTTCACCGAGTACTGATGCCAGCGATAGACGTTTTCGGTGCGCGACTGCGGCACGTAGTACGCCTTGACCGCGGCGAGGTTCTGGCCGACGCCGAGCATACCGTCCAGGAAGAGCTGTTTGAAGAAGCGGTGCTGCAGCCGGTCCGAGTAGCCGAACTTCGGGTTCCCCGGGCTCCCCCAGCCGAAGCTGTTGTTGCCGATGAAGGCGACTCCGCCGCCGTCGGCGTTCCGCACGTACCACTCGGCGATCGCCTCCTGCTGGAAGCCGGCGGCGAGACACGCCACGGAGTAGCAGATGCTGAATCGCGGCCCGTTGTGCAGGTCCTTCATGGAATCGCCGTAAAGGGTGCCGCCACCCACGGACATCACGTCGTAGTGGCCGTGTCCGTCGTGGAGCCAGAAGTTCTTGCCGGAGTTGATGGCGTTCAGCACCGTGGTCCTGTTCTCGTTCCCCAGTGTTTCGTAGAGCTTTTGGATCGGGTCGAAGCGGGACGGCACGAATTCCTCGTCGATGGCGTCCAGGCTGACGCGGGAATCGGTGAGCGGGTCGCTCCACAACACTTCACCGGTGAAGAGCATGTCGGTCTGGTAATCGACGGGAGGCGTTCTCTCGTAAGTGAGCTGCTTCGCAACCATGGCCTCGACCTGGGCGGTGTTTCGGGCGCAGAAGCGGCCGACGATCACGTCCGGGTAGAGATCGACGTTGTCCTCGACCTGGCCGTAGCGGGCGTTGACGTTGGCGTTCCAGTCGCCGTCGAGATCGGAGTAGTAGAGGTCGGCGTGGATGTAGTTGTAGCCGCCGAGCTGTCCGCTGTCCATCGCCCATGTGTCGCGTGAGGCGATCCGGTCCGGGTCGCCGCCGAGAAGCACGTAGGTGATTCCCCAATTGGCGTAGGCGTCGATGATCGCCTGGCGGATCCGCGCCGACGCCTCCTCGATGCCGGCGTAGAGGCTGTCGATCTCGTCGCGGTCCATCAGGCGGACCTTGAGCCCCTTGCGCGTTTTCCACTCCACCAACGGCTCGTAGTAAGGAGCGTGGGCGATGGGGCAGATGAGCAGATAATCGTAGGACTCGCCGTCTCGGAGGCGGAGGCTCGGCTCGATGGCGCGCAGGTCCATGCCGTCCAGATCCCGCGGGTTCGCCACCAGTTCGGTGACGACCCGCCCCATGGGGCGCTCTATCCTGTCGCCGGCCGGCTCGTAACGCCGCCCGTCGTTCTCGATCCGATAGACGACGCGCACCGTCGCCCGCTCGCACAGCTCGATCGAGCCCGCGTCGGGGCGGAAGCGGACCGGAAAGATCTGGAATCCGGCGATATGCACGCCCGCCATGTAGCCGTCGCCGGAGAAGAGGATCGGTTCCGCCGGCCACGGTTCGCTTGACGCATAAATTTCCTGTCGCGGTTCCGCGCGTTCCGGGGGATCGATGCCGAGTTCCTCGTAGGAAAGCACGGCGGGTGGTTGGGTGGGGCGGACCGTGTAACGGCCCGGGATGAGGGTCCACTCCGCGCCGGTCAGCTCGACCGATTCCACGACCGCGCCGCCGGGGAGGGCGAGATGAAACGGGCTCACCGGTAATTCGGGCGCGCCCGGATCGAAGGGGAGAGAGGTGCCGCGGAGGACGACTCGATCGTACTCCCCATCGCCGTAGATGGTCAGGGCGTCCCGGTCGAAACGAATCTCCTGCTCGAGCACGTCGGCATGGGCGGTCGTCGCCGCGCCTGCGAGCAGAAGCACAATGAGGATCGGTAGAATAGACATTCGTCCTCGACGCATCGTGTAACTCCATTTCCGCGGGGGGCCGCGGAAAACGTGCGGGTTGATCGGTCATCGGACCGTCCCGGCGGCCCGAAATGGCGTGGGGAGACGAACCCATTATACCACAACGAGTAAACCGATGCGAGGGGCGGAATGATGCGTCGGCTCGTACCGGGGGGATGCCACACGTTGGCGGAGCGGGTGGTCGGCTTTTCTCCGGGAGGGACGAGGTCGGGAGGGTGGGGCGCAAACAAGGGAGGCGAAACGATCGTTCCGGTGCTTTAGCCCGCCTGGGTCCCGGCGAAGGAGGGGCCGCCTTCGATTATCTCATTCTCCGCGAACCTGTTCCAGGAAGGACCGGACACGGCGGAATTCAGCCTTGAGGTCCTGCATCGCCCCCGGAATCGATTCGCTCCGCCCCTCCTCCCCCATCGACTCGATCGATCCGGCGATGCTGTGCATCGCCTCGGCGCCGGCGTGGCCGCTCGATCCCTTGATTGCGTGCGCTTCGTAGAGGATCGTTCGGGAGTTTTGGTCGCGCAACGCGTTTTCCAGATTGGCGATGTGTCGCTCGGTGTCATTCAGGAAAATCCCGATCAGGGTTTGCATGAACTCCGCGTCGCCGCCGGAGATTTCGATGAGGCGCGAAACGGCGACCGGCGTGTCCGTGTCGGAGTGCCGGGCGGAACGTCGGGAGACACGTTCCCTTTCCGGATCCGCCGGGGCCGGGGCGGAGGCGCCGGTCTCACCGCCGGAAGCGGACGACCCGAGGAGGCGGCCCTTCACCTCGGCGCGCAACTCATCCGGTTCAAATGGTTTGTGGAGAACGCCGTCCATGCCGGCGTCCGAGGCGCGGGCGTAATCGTCTCCCCCCGTGCCGGCGGTGACGGCGATAATCGGCACCCGAAGTTCCGGATCCTCCCGCTCGCGGATCTTTCTCGCCGCGGTCCACCCGTCCATTCCCGGGAGCCGGCAGTCCATTAAGATAAGGTCATAGCGCTCACGCCCCGCCGCTTCCACGGCGAGAAGGCCGTCCTCCGCCTGGTCGACCCGATAACCGGCTATCTCCAGTATCCGGGCCGTGATCTGTCGGTTGATCTCCTCGTCGTCGACCAAGAGGATCCGGGGCGGTTCCGTGCCCTGCCGGGGCTTGTCCATTTGACCCACACTATTCCTTCCGCGAGCGCCCCCATCCGGGGTGCGTTGGGGGGTTAATCTTGTTGTGTTCCAACGGCTTCTCGGGATGTTTTACCTCCCCCCGAGCATCGGCCGGTCGGAGTGGGGCTTGAGGGGATGGTGCGAAATGGGCGCGCCGCGGTGGTGTTTTCGTGGATGGTCCTTTCTTCTTTTTCATTCTCCGAAAGCCGCCGTCCAGCCGGAACGGTTGGCATCCCCCCACCCGATGATGTAGCCTCGGGGCATGAAGAGAGAAAGAATCGCCGTGATCGGCGACGGGGCGATGGGGACCGTGTGCGCGCTCTTGCTCGCCGAGAACGGCCATGGCGTGAGCATTTGGTCCGCCTTTCCGGAACAGGCGGAGGAGATGGCGGCGGAGCGTGAGAACGTCCGTTTCCTCCCCGGCCACCCGCTTCCGAAAGAGATCCGGGTGACCGGCCGGGAGGAGGAGGCCTTCGGCGACGCGGCCATCGTTCTCTCGGCGGTCCCCACGCAGTTCATCCGCCCCGTTTGGGCGAGGCTCGCCGAGCGCTTCCCGTCCGGGCTGTCGATTTTCTCCGTGGCGAAGGGGATCGAGAACGGGACACTCCTCAGGCCGACGCAGATTCTGCGGGAAACGCTCGGTATCCCCGACGAGCGCCTCGCCGTGCTTTCCGGACCATCCATCGCGCCGGAGATCGCCGATCATCTGCCGGCGACGGTCGCCGCCGCGTCGGCGGACCCCGCCCTCGCCGAGAGGATCCAAGCGCTGATCACACGCCCCTATTTTCGCGTTTACACGAATCCCGATCTGACCGGTGTCGAGTTGGCGGGGGCGACGAAGAACGTCATCGCCATCGCCGCGGGGATCCTGGACGGGATGGGGAGCGGACACAACGCCAAGGCGGCGCTCCTCTCTCGCGGGCTCGCGGAAATCACACGGCTGGGCGAAGCGCTCGGCGCCCTTCCCGCGACCTTCGCCGGTCTCGCCGGCGTGGGGGACTTGGTCACCACCTGCACCTCGCCGGTAGGCCGCAACCGTTCCTTCGGTGAGGCGATCGGCAAAGGGATGACCGTCGAGGAGGCGCTCGGGGCGACCCGCTCCGTCGTCGAGGGGGTGGCGACCACGGCGAGCGTGATCGCCCTCGCCGCGCGCGCGGGCGTCGAGATGCCGATCACGGAAGCGGTGAACACCGTTCTCTTCCAGGGGGTGCCCCCGGCCGAAGCGATTCATCGTCTGATGAATCGGCCCCTCAAGGCGGAAGGCTAACGTTCCCGCGCGCCGGCGCCGGGATTCGAGGCCGATACGCGGTTCCTTTTTTTACGTCCAATACCTCCCCGACCGCCGATCGGCGCGCCCCATATAGATGAAGGGTTCGCGATTCGGGGCACGGCCCGAACCTGTTGTCTTAACAACAATCAAAACAACGCGTTATGGTGGCCGTTTTTCGGGGGCGTCATGGCCCCCCCGGCTTCTTTTTGCGGATTCCGATTGCAGGGCGTTTCTATTTTCTCTAATATCAACTCGTTGGGCAGAATAGACACTCCCCTTCCCTGGCAGGTGCCCGGCGGAAACGTTCGGGGTGCTCCGTTCGGACGCCGTGTGATTTCTGCTCATCACGGAATGTACCGTCGTCCGCCCGTCGCTGGAGGGTTTGGGGATGATCCGCACGCAACCGCCCCGGTTCTCGCCGGGAGAGTTTTCTCTTTTTTCCTGTCTGAATCGCCTGTTCCCCTGTCTGGTGCTCTCCCTCTTCTTGTGGCCGATCGCCGCGATGGCGCAGGCCGACGGCGGCGACGAAACAGTCACGGGCCGGGAGGACCCGGCGCGGATGCCGCGCTGGCGCCAGATCGGATCCGGTACGGACGGTACCGTTCATGCCCTCACCATTTTCGACGGCGCCCTGATCGCGGGCGGATCCTTCAGCAACGCGGGGGGCGCGGCATCGGGCCGTGTCGGGCGCTGGAACGGATCATTGTGGAGCGGCTTCGGAAATGATCTGGGTGGGACGGTGTATGCGCTCGCGGGGTGGGGCGGCGCTCTGGTGGCGGGCGGGGACTCACTGCTCGAGAATTCCGGGAAGTCCGTAGAGTATGAACCGATTGCTCGTTGGACCGGTTCCGGCTGGGAGAATCCATCACCCGTTCCGATCAACGGAGGAGTGCGCGCCCTCCTCGCCTGGGGGGGCGGGCTCGCCGTCGGCGGCGCCTTCGATATCGGGGGGGACCCGGCGCGGCGGAATCTGGCGCTCCTGAGCGGCGGCGCCTGGACGGCGCTCGGAGCCGAAGGACCGGACGGTCCCGTCTACGCCCTCGCATCCTTCGGCGGTGAATTGATCGCGGCGGGATCCTTCTCGTCCATCGGCGGCGTCGCCTGCGCCAACATCGCCCGGTGGGACGGCGCGGCTTGGCACTCTCTCGGCGCCGGAGTCGACGGCGCGGTGCGGGCACTCGCCGTCAAGGGCGGCATCCTATACGCCGGCGGCGATTTCGCGACCGCGGGGGTCGCGCCGGCGCGTCGCGTCGCGAAATGGACGGGCGCGGCCTGGCGTCCTCTCGGCGCCGGTGTCGGCGGAACGGTTTATGCGTTGTCTTTCTACGAAGACTATCTCGTCGCCGGAGGCGATATCTCCACCGCCGGCGTCAACCCGACCCACAACGTCACCTATTGGAACGGCCGCTCCTGGATGGTCGAACGGAGCGGGATGAACGACACAATCTACGCGCTCCGGCCCTTCCTGGGTCTCATCGCGGGCGGGAGTTTCACGCGGGCCGGTCCGGGCGCGGCGAATCGCATCGCCCGATACACCACCGACCCCCCCGACATGCCGACCGGAGTAACCGCGTCCAACGGGCTCTGCGGAAAGGTGCGGGTCGAGTGGAAGGACGTGTCGGGGGAGACCGGCTATCGGATTTTCCGGAACGGCACCCCCCTCGGAGATGTGGCGGCGGATCGCACCTTCTACGACGACCGGACGGCGCCGGTGGGAACCCATCGCTATCGGGTGCTCGCCTTCAATTCCTTCGGGGAATCGGCCCGGTCGGAGGAGGCGAAGGGGAGCCTTCGCGTCGGCGCACTGCCCCCCTCGGGCGCGCAGGCGACCGACGACGATTGCGCGACGATCCGGGTCACCTGGGGCGCCTCGCCGAACGCCGACACCTATCGGATCGAGCGAAACGGCGCCGTCGTGAAGATCGTCTCCTCGTCGGTGAGAGAGTTCGTGGACGCGCCCACCCCGGGAACGTATACATATAAAATTTCTGCCGGTAACGGATGCGGCTTCTCCTCGCCGGCGACCGTCGTCGGCACGCGGCTTCCCGTTCCGGCGGCGCCGGCTCCGGTGATCGCCAGCGACAGCAGCCGGACGCTGATCCGTCTCGATTGGGGCGCCTCGGCGGAGGCGGACAGCTACCGGGTCTACCGGGATGGTGCCGCCGTCGCGGCTTTTTCCGCGTCGACTCGGTTCTGGATGGACACGTCGCCGACGGGCACGCATACCTATGGCGTGAGCGCCGGCAATACCTGCGGCTGGTCCGACGCGGCGATGGCGACGGGCACCATTCTTCCTCCCGCGCCGAACCCGCCCGGAGGTCTCACGGCGAGCGACAGCTCCTGCACGATCGTCCGTCTCGACTGGAACATGGTGATGGGTGTTTCTTCCTTCCGCGTCTACCGCGGCGGTGAGATCATCGCCCTTCTGCCGTCGACGACCACCTATTACGTCGACTCTCCCGGCCCCGGCGTGCACACCTACGGCGTGAGCGCCGGCGGCGAAGCTGGCTGGTCGTCCATCGCGGTGGTCGCGGGGGCGATCTTCCCCGCCCCGGAGACGCCGGGAGGGCTCTCGGCGAGCGACGGCCTCTGTTCGGGCGTGATGCTCGACTGGAACGCCGTCGCCGCGGCGGACAGCTACGAGGTGTTCCGCGACGGGGCTTCGGTGGCCGTGCTCCCCTCGACGATCCTCACTTTCGAGGACGCGATCGGGTCGGGTGACTGGCAATATCAGGTTGTTGCAAAAAACAAATGCGGACGTTCCGAACCGGCCACGGCGACGGGAAGCGTGTCCGCCGCCGATCCGGGCCCACCCCTCTCGATTTCGGCGAGCGACGACCGTTGCTCCGTCGTCGCCCTCTCTTGGACGCCTCCGCCGGGCGCGGACAGCTGCAGGATCCTTCGCGACGGCGAGCCCCTGGCGACCTTTCCCGCGACGCGGACCTCTTGGGAGGATTCCGGCGCCGTCGGCGAACACGTCTACTCCATCGCCGCCCGAAACCGGTGCGGCTGGTCGGTCGAGGTCGACGACGTCGGCCGCCTGCTGCCGTCGGCGCCCGGCGCGCCGGTCGGTTTCGCCGCGAGCGAGAATCGCTGCGGCTCCGTGCTTCTCACATGGAAAGCCGCCGAGCGGTCGGAGCGCTACATACTCGAGCGGGACGGTTCGGCGATCGACACGGTCGACGCGGACGCACTCTCCTACGAAGATGAACCCGGTCCCGGGGCGCGCCTCTACGCGATCCGCGCGGAGAACGGTTGCGGTACTTCCGCGGCGGCGAGCGACCAAGGGCGGGCTCTTTTCGCGCCCGGCTCTCCCGGCGTGCTCGTGGCGAGCGATACCAGTTGCTCTCTCGTCCGGCTCGAGTGGACCGCGTCGGTCGAGGCGGACAGCTACCGCGTCTATCGAGACGGCGCCCCCTTGGCCTCCCTGCCGGCGGCCTCGCGGGTATGGATCGACCGCGCCTCTTCCGGTTCCTACGAGTACGCCGTCGAGGCGGGGAACGGCTGTGGTTGGTCGAAAACCACAGCGGCGGCCGGCACGATCCTTCCCGGCACCCCCCTCCCGCCGTCGGATTTCGCCGTCACCGTCGCGCGTTGCGACAGCGTGATCCTTTCCTGGACGGATCGGTCCGAAGACGAGACCGGTTTCCGGATTGTCCGCGACGGCGCGACGCTCGCCACCTTGGACGCGGACGCGACGCGTTTCGCCGATCGCCCGGCGCCCGGTCTCTATGAATATGAACTCTTCGCCGTCGGTCCCTGCGGTTCTTCGCCGGGCCTCGTCGCCGAAGGAGAAAGGCTCGAGCCGCCCGACGCACCGACGCTCCTGTCGCCGGCGGAGGGCCATGTTTACGAGGGGCTGGTGACGATCACCCTCGAGTGGGGAGCCGTGCCCGGAGCGGACGCTTATCGGGTGCAGATGGCGCGCGATGCGTTCTTCTCGGCGCCGGTTTTGGACGAAACCGTTTCCGGAACCGCCACGACCTTCACGCTCCCCTCCGTCCCCGAACCGGGCGCTTACGTCTGGCGCGTCTCCGCCGAGGCGGCGTGCGGCGACGGCGATTGGTCTTCGACGAGACAGTTCACGCGCGAACCACTCGGCGCGTACGACCTCACCAACCGCAGCCTCGGTTTCGACCACGACCCGCTCGGTGGCCCCGTGGGCAGTAGCCCGCCCGATCCCGATCCGGACATGGTGGTGCTGCGGAACGAGGGGGAGACCTCCTTCGTCTGGACCGCCGCCCCGGGGCAGGCTTGGATCGAAATCGACAGGGAGGGCGGTTCGCTCGCGCCCGGCGCCGAGGATACGCTCTGGATCGATGTGCTTCCGGAACTTCTGAAAACCGGCGAATTCCTCGGTTTCGTGCGAATCGAGACCGATGTCGCCGCGGCGCCGGAGGACACGGTCTGGGTGGATCTGCGAGTCAAGACCTACCGTCTCGGGGATTGCAACGGCGACGGCGAGTTGGACGAGCGGGACCTGGCGGCGCTGGCGGATCATGTGATCGATGCGATCCCGCTTTGGTCTCCCATCGTGCGGATCGGGCTGCCCGACGTGAACTTCGACGACAACGTTGACGATGGCGACATGAGCGTGCTGCCGGGCCTGATCGGCGCGGCTCTTCTCGATGACGGCCAGGGAACGAGCAGTGCGGGCGCGTCGGACGCCGCCGTCCTCTGGGCGGGCCTCTTTTCCGACACGCTCCGGCTCTCCGTCGAAGGGACGGGAAGCGTGCGCGCCGGCGCCGTCCGTCTCCGTCGCGCGGCCGCCGGCAACGAATCCGTCGCGCTCCGCCCGCTCGGCGAGACTTATCAAACCGCGCTCGTTCGGGACGGCCGGGATCTGGTCTTCCTCTTCTATACCCTGGAACCGTCGGCGCCCTCCCTCGGCGACGGGGTCCGGCTCGACTTGGCCGAACTCGTTTGGGAGGGGGCGGGGGACGACGGAAGCGTCGAGTTTCTCTGGGGCGATCTCGCCGCGTCGGGGTCGGAACAGTTCCCGATCGAGAGGATCGAGTTTTATCGGCCCGGCGGACCGGGGAGCCGCAGTTTCGCCTTTTTCCCGGTGCGCCCGAACCCCTTCGACAGCGAGTGCGTGATCAGCTACGAACTCCCCGAGCAGATGCGCGTCGATCTGCGTATCTACGACATATCCGGGCGGCACGTGCGTACCCTGGTCGGCGGCGAACGGAAGGCCGGTTTCCACGCGCTCTCCTGGGACGGCCGCGACGACTCCGGCAGGCGGGTCGGCCTGGGCGTCTACTTCATCAAACTGGAATCTCCGCGAGGCACGCGCACTCACAGGAGCGTGATCGTGCGGTGACGGGTGACGAATGTGCGCCCGTCGCCGTCCGGGCGACGAAGGTCTATGGGGAAGGTCCGCGCGCCGGATCGTCTCCCCGGTTTCCCATCAGCTCCCGATGAGCGGCGGCGGGGACCGTCGCTCATCGCCCGCCCCCTTCTCCATTCATTCTCCCTCGGTTTTGTGCTACATTGAAACCGTTCGCTCGGGGCGCGTTCCGGGATTATGCCGTGTTACCGACGGCCTCCGGAGACGCTGAGAAGCACCCGTCGAACCTGATCCGGTTCGGACCGGCGTAGGGAACGCGACACGGCACGCGGATGCCCGGCCTCGGGAAGGCCGGCGTAAACACCGCTCCCGCCCCCACCCTCACCGCGTTGGACACTCACCGATCCGGCCGGGCTCTGCGAAAAAGAAGGAGCCGCAAAATGTCCAAGGGAGAATCGAAAAAGCCCGGAATGGGGTCGCGCCCCTCTTTCCGTTTCGCTCTTCCCCTTCGTGGGGGGAGTCACCCCGCGACGGATCGGGCGGGGACGGCGCCGCCCAGTTTCACCCCGCGACCGGACCTGGGCGGTCCCCTCGCCTTCGCGTCGCCCGATACGCCGGGAATGCCGGGACCATCGGAAAAGACCGCGTGGGATTTCAACCCGGCCCCCCGGGGGGCGGGGGAGGCGATCACGCAGCTGGAAAGGGCGCGTCTCGGGGAGATCACCCCGGAAATGCGGCGCGCCTCGGAGCGGGAACCGCACCTGTCGCCGGAGGGCGTTCGCGACGAGATCGCGGCGGGGCGGATGCTGATCTGCGCGAACCGGGCGCATCTTTCCCACGGCCTGGACCCGATATGCATCGGGCGCGCGGCTTCCACGAAAATCAACGCGAACTTGGGCGCTTCACCGGTCCGCAGCGATCTCGACGAGGAAGTGGAGAAGATGCGTTGGGCGATTCGCTGGGGGGCGGATGCGGTCATGGATCTCTCCACGGGGGGCGACCTGGACGCTTGCCGCGAAGCGATTATTCGGAACTCGCCGGTGCCGGTCGGCACGGTTCCTCTTTACTCGATGATCGTGAACCGCCGAATCGAGGATCTCACGCACGACGACATCTTGAAGGAACTGGAGAAGCAGGCCCGGCAAGGAGTGGACTTCTTCACGATCCACGCCGGACTCAAGCGGGAGCATCTTCCGTACGTAAAGAACCGCCTGATCGGCATCGTGTCCCGCGGGGGCTCTCTTCTCGCGCAATGGATGCTCCGCCACGGCAAAGAGAACCCCATGTACGATCTGTTCGACGAAATCGCCGACATCATGCGCGCGTACGACGTCAGTTTCTCTCTCGGCGACGGACTCCGTCCGGGAGGGCTCGCGGACGCGACGGACGAAGCGCAGATGCGGGAGCTGGACACCCTCGGCGAGTTGACGGAACGCGCTTGGGCGAAAGGCGTCCAGGTTATGGTCGAGGGACCGGGGCACATCCCCTTCGACCAGATCGAATACAACATGAAGATCGAGAGGGCTCTCTGTCACGGCGCGCCTTTCTATGTCCTCGGCCCCGTGGTGACCGACATGTTTCCCGGTTACGATCACATCACCAGCTGCATTGGCGCCACGGCCGCCGCGTACCACGGCGCGGCGATGCTCTGCTACGTCACGCCGAAGGAACACCTCGGGCTACCCAAGCGCGAGGACGTGAAGCTCGGGTGCATCGCCTATAAAATCGCCGCCCACGCGGCGGATGTCGCCCTCGGCATACCCGGTTCCCGGGATCGGGACGACGAGCTGACCAAAGCGCGGGCGGCGCTGCACTGGGAGAAGCACGTGGGCGCCAGCTTCGATCCGGATACGGCCCGCGCCTTGCACGACGAAGACCTGGACGTAGACACGGATTTCTGCGCCATGTGCGGACACGACTGGTGCGCCGTCCGGATCAGCAAGACGATTCAAGAGTTCGGCAGCGGCAAGGAAGAGGCCTTCGCCTCGGATGGTCCCCGGCACGGGGGCGGGCTGACCCCCGATCAGATCGAGATCCTGAAATCCAGGGGTGTTCTGTCTCCGGAGGAACTCGAGCGTTTAGGCGGAGGCGCTTCCAGGGCGACGGACGCCACAGCGGGGAAGCGGAAGGGGTGCCGCGGCGGCGCGGCGAACGACGGGCGGGCGCGCGGGATGCGGCGCGAGAAGAGCGGGGATTCCTGATCGGCCGGCATCGCCGGCGCGCGCGGGTTTGTCGTTCGGGGTGGTTGGTGTGTGCGATGAGGATGGGCTGCGCCGCGGCGGAGCGCGAAGGCGTACTCTCCGGCCGACCGGCGTTCCGCGTCCCTCATCCCGCGATGAAGCGGACCAGAACGCGACGGGTCCGCGGACCGTCGAACTCACAGAAATAGACCGACTGCCATCTTCCGAGAACAAGCCTCCCCTCGTCGACGAGTATCGTCTCGGAGGGTCCGATCAGAACCGATTTCAGGTGCGCGTCCGAATTTCCCTCGGCGTGACGGTAGTCTCCCCTTTCCGGGAAAAGGCGCGCGAGATTGCTCTCGATGTCCCGCTTCACGTCCGGATCGGCCCCCTCGTTGATGCCGATCGCCGTCGTCGTGTGGGGGGTGTAGACGACGCACAACCCGCTCGCTCCCTCCGGAATCGCGGAGGCCACTTCGCGCGTGATGTCCAGCGTTTGTATTCTCGAAGAAGTTTGTACCTCTAAAGTTAGTGTCATCTGTATTGACTCCTCAAAATACGCGCCGCATGGTGGCGTGAAAGAAGAAGGGGCTCGTTTCGTCGGCGCCCGGCGGCGTCCGGGTCTCCGCGCTTTGGGCCGTCCCCAGTTGCAGCGTAGTGGAGTATCCGGGGACGACTCGGCCCGAGACGTCGCGCATCTCCTCGGTTCCTGTCGGAGAAAAAACGACGGCCGAGAAAAGACCCGGGTCGCGGTGAAATTCAATTTCCAATCCGGTCCGGTACCGTTGACCGGAGACGACGATGCGGACCGAGTCCGGGACGGCGCCGACCAGCACATAATCTCCGAGCGCCTCGGGAATCAGAGTGACGGGTCCGAGACCGTCCCCCTGAATGGCGCGGGTGGAGCAGTCCACCTCAAAGCGAAATGTGGAGGCCGCACGCACGATGCAGGAATGATCGAGAGTGTCCAGGTCGTATCGGAGCTGGAAGAGCATCTCCCCTTCCCATACCTCGGTGTCGCAGGGGACGTTGAAATCATTGTTGATGTGTTCGTCGCTGGTCGGATCGACGACCCAAAGATCGACCTCCCCTCCGGTGAGGACGCAATCCGTGCAATCGAGGGGTGTCGGCTCCGCTTGATAGGCCGTGGTTTCCCCGGGATCGACGTGAAGGGTGTCGGAAACCGAGGGGCGGAATCCCGAGAGAAAGAGTAGCACGCGATAGGATCCGGCGGGGACCGGCTCGATTCGGGGCGGGTTTCGCATCAGGAAGGGGTGGTAATAGCTCCCCGAAAGCTCATCCCCGCAGGGGAGGAGGACGGCAAGGGCATCACCGGCCCCGGAGGTGTTTTCCCACGAGATCTCGAGAGCTCCGGCGTCTCCTCCCCACGTCCCCACCTGCTCCCAATCCGGTTCCGAGCCGAGGATGTCGCTTAAATGGAACAAACCGATCGGCCCCCAGAACGGTTTCTCGATGGCGCCCATTGTGTCGACCTGTGCGCGGACAAAAGAGGACCAGCCGGACCGCCATTTGTCGAGCGCGCAGGCGGGAAGAGTGGGCAGGTAGTCCCGCCACTCATCCCGGGTGGCCCCCGCGATGAATTCATCGAGCGAATCGAATCGGGGCGCGATTTCCCCGGCGCGGCAGGACATGGCGAGCGCTTCCGGCGATGAGGGATTCGCGGTCATCTCCAGACCGAGCACCCTTGCTCTTTCGGTGAGAGAGGAGAAGCGAGCGCGTCCTCCGTCGATCGCTTCCGCGATGGATTGCTCCCACTCCTGAAAAAGGGGGCCCCAATCCGGATAATCGTCCAGGGTGTCGGATGTGGTCGCGATCGCATCGAGCAGAGCGAGGATCGAGTCGGCGCCGGCGTCGATCCGGATGGACGATTCCATGAGGTCATAGACCTCTTGGCGGTAGAAGCTGGAATCGTGCCCGGCAATGGTGTAAATAAAACGCTCCGTTGCGCCTTTCATAAGAAGAACCTGCGCCACGTCCAGATCGTACAGCTGATCGGAAAGCCGCCCGGCAAGCAGATTCACGTTGGCGTAAGGCTGATCCGGGCAAACGGGAAGGGTTCCATTGGGAGGGGAAGACGAATTGTCTCCACAGGCGAGGGAGAAAAAAAACAGAAGGAAGAACCATCGAAGGCGCACGGAAACACTCCCAGCGAGAGACAGGTCCACCGTACCCGCGGCGGGACCCGGCGTCAACTTGGGGCGCGCAACCAATTGCATTTATATAAGATATGTCTCGCCGTACTGCACGGAATCCACCTGACCGAACCCCGCGTTTGTGAGCTCCTCCCGCATGTGCGTCTGCGCCTCCTCCTCGCCGTGGACGAGTAAAATCTGCCGCAAGGTTTCCCTGTCGTAAGGCTCAATGAAGTCGAGGATCTCTTGATAGTCCGCGTGCGCGCTGAATTCATTCATAACCTTGACCTGGGCACGGACGTCATACTCGTCTCCGAAGATCTTTACTTTGGTCTTTCCCTCGGCGAGCCGGCGGCCGAGCGTGTGTTCCGCCATATATCCCACGATGAGCACCGTGTTTCGATGGTTGCCGATGTGGTTCATGAGGTGGTGCAGGATTCGGCCCGCTTCCGCCATTCCGCTGGCGGAGATGATAATTGCCGGCCCATGAAGGGCGTTTAGCTTTTTGGACTCTTCCACCTCGCGTACCAGGGTGAGGCGCTCAAAACCGAAGGGGTTCTCGTGGTGATCCGAGAAAGCTTGGCGCGTCTCCTCATCGTAGCAATCCGGGTGGTTCCGGAAGATCTGAGTGGCCCGAACGGCCATCGGGCTGTCGACGAATACCGGAATATCCGGAATCTTCCCCTCGTCACTCAGTAGATGGAGGAAGAAGATCAGCTCTTGCGTCCTTTCCACGGCAAAAGCGGGAATGATCACCTTGCCGCCATTGGCGGATGTTTCTCGAACGATGCGGCCGAGTTCTTCCTTGGCGTTCAGGATATCCTCGTGGAGTCGGTTGCCATATGTGCTCTCGCAGACAAACACATCGGGGGTTTTTTCCGGAAAATGGGGGTCGCGGAGGATCGGAAGACCCTTGCGCCCCAGGTCCCCAGAAAAGAGAATGCGGCGCTCTTCCTTGCCGTTTCGAACATGGAAGAGGGGCATGGCGGATCCCAGAATATGTCCGGCGTCGGAAAAAGAGAGAGTCATCCCGGGGGCAACCTCCCTCTCTTCGCCGTAGGGCATCGTCTGAAACTGCTTCAATGTTCTTTCGACATCGGCGAGCGTGTAGAGAGGTTCCGCGATGAAACCACCCCGCCGTCGCTGTTTCTTCGCCAGCTTCTTGGCGAACCGTGCGTCCATCTCTTGAATATGGGCGGAATCCATCAAGATAAGGCGGGCAATATCCAGGGTCGCCGGTGTGCAGTATATTGGTCCTTTGAATCCATGGTTGACCAACGAGGGGAGGTTTCCACAGTGATCCAGGTGCCCATGCGTGAGGACGCAGGCGTCCACGGTGGTTGCATCGTAAGGGAACTCTCTGTTCTTCTGGTCGGTTTCCTGGCGCCGCCCCTGAAAGATGCCGCAATCAACCTGAACGCAGGATTCCGATGTCCGGAGGAAATGTTTGGAACCTGTAACTTCGAGAGCTGCTCCCCAGGAATAGAATTCAATAGCCAATCTCTTTCTCCTTTTCAAAAACAACAAAGCTCCTTGCAGAATAGACCGGAGTTCATCTCCGTGTCAAAAGGGGATCCCGGTCCATTTTTTGGAGATCACGATTCCCCCTTGTCAGAACGCCTCGCGTCTCCTATCATCTCGATCCAGGAAGGGTCTCTTGGATGTTTCACGTGAAACGTCGTTAGGACAGAGATGGGACGAATCATCGCAGTCGCCAATCAGAAGGGTGGGGTCGGCAAGACGACCACCGCCTTGAACCTGTCCGCCAGCATTGCAGTGGCGGAGAAAAGGACCCTGTTGGTCGATATCGATCCCCAGGCCAATGCGGGGAGCGGTTTGGGGATTTCGGCTTCCGACGAGGACGCATCTATTTACGAGGTACTTCTGGAGTCGACGCCGATCCGAGAGGTCATTCGACAGACAGAGACCCGTTTTCTCGATTTTGTCCCTTCCAGCCGGGATTTAGTGGGCGCTGAGATCGAACTTGTCAGCGAAATGGGGAGGGAGTACCGCCTGCAAAAGGCGCTCGATGCCGTAAAGGATGATTATGATTATATTTTCATTGATTGCCCTCCCTCTCTTGGCCTTCTCACGGTAAATGCTCTCGCGGCGGCGGATACTGTACTGATCCCGATACAATGCGAGTATTACGCTCTCGAGGGCCTGACTCAGCTTCTCAACACGGTTCGTCTGATTCAGAAGAACCTCAACCCGGGCCTCAATCTCGAGGGGGTGTTGCTGACCATGTATGACCGCCGCCTCAATCTGTGCAGGCAGGTGGCGGAAGAGGCAAGGGCATATTTCCCCCAAAAGGTATACCAGACCGTAATTCCTCGAAATGTGCGCCTGAGCGAAGCGCCCAGTTTCGGCAAACCCATCCTTTTATATGACGTAACTTGTTTGGGCGCAAGGTGTTACTTGGCGCTAGCCAAAGAGGTGATCGAAAATGACGAAAAGGGTGCTGGGCAGGGGGTTGGAAGCGCTGCTCTCCGCTAATCCATCTGAGTTGGATAAAACACGACCGGTTAATGAGGCTCCGATCGAGCAGATCGTTCCTAATGAAGCACAGCCCCGTAGGCGTTTCGACCCCGAAAAGATCCAAGAGCTGGCGGAATCGATTCGGGCGAAGGGGATTCTGCAACCCATTGTCGTGCGGCCCACAGGAGATGGTTTTCAAATCGTTGCCGGCGAGAGACGTTTTCTGGCGGCGAAAAAGGCGGGGTTGCATAAGGTCCCCGTGGTTGTACGCGAAGTCCCCGACGAGGATATGCTGCAGTGGGCGCTGATCGAGAACCTGCAGAGGGAAGACCTCGATCCTGTGGAGGAAGCGGAGGCGTTCCGCGTTCTCATCGAAGAGCAGGGATTGACGCACGAGACCGTTTCCGAACTGGTCGGCAGGGATCGCACCTCCATCACGAATTCCATTCGTCTTCTCCGCCTGGCCGAGCCGATTCGCAGAGCATTGGCGGAGGGGAAGATCACGGCCGGTCATGGAAGGGCGCTTCTGCAGGTTGCGGACGAAGAGTCGCGCAACGGCTTATTTAAAAGAGTGTTACGAGAAGGGCTCTCGGTGCGCCGCACCGAGGAACTCGGTCGCGGTGTTCGGCCGCCGCGGAAGAAAAAGAGCAGATCACCCGCCCGAAGAGACCCCCAGATCGAGTCTTTGGAGGAAAAGCTCCGCCTCCGTTTCGGGACTCGTGTACGAATCCGTCCTGTCGGCGCGGGCGGGGTTATCGAGATCGAGTACTACGGGACGGAAGAATTCGAGCGACTGTTTCAGGAGCTTCTCGCCGGATCCCAAGACGACCAGGCAATTTAACGTCATTAATTACAATTGGTTGTGTGGCCCAGCCAAACCCGCGTGTCGATTTTTCTTTTCTCCCTTCTCGAACATGGTATTTTTTTACCAGAACGGATTACGGGCGTCCCTCCACACCCTGGTTTGTTTCTCCGTCGCCTGGGATCGATCTCGTAAGCCTCCAAACAGCGAAGGGGCGGCGGGGATCCTTGACCAGGCCCCGGCCTCGACGGGAATCGAGCGATGATCGACATGCACCCACAGGTCCAGCTTCTTCTCAAACTGGAAGAGATCGAGCGCAAGCGTATGCGCAAGGAGGAGAAGAAGGCCAAGGCCCGCCGAGTTGAAAACAAGATAGACCCCGACCTTCTCCATTATTATCGCCTGCGAAAAGAAAGAAGCGGAACCGGGCTGGCGGTGATCGAGGATCTGGTTTGCCAGGGGTGCGGAATGAAGTACCCGGAAACCAACCTGATTATTCAGAAAATGGGGACCGAGGTTATCCAGTGCGAGTTCTGCGGGCGTATCGTATACCCGGCTCCGAAGAAAAAAAAGCAGGAGAAAGTCGCGGCGAAAGAGGGGAAGGCCGGGAAGAAGGCGCCGGCCGCGCAATCGCAGAAGAAGAAAGCCCCCGCGGAGGCCGTGGCGACGGCCACCGGGAAGAAGGAGGGCTCCCGGGCGAAGTCACGGGGTAGCAGTGAATCCCCCCCCAAACAGATGAAGAAGACGGTCCGGAAACCGAAGCCCAAACCCACCAAGAAAACCACGAAAAAGAAGACCAAGAAAACCTCTCCGCGTCCCGCCAAGAACGCCAAGAAAAAGCCCGCGACGAAGAAAACCGCCCGCAAGAAGGGGTCCGTGAAAAAAACAAAGGGCGTTTCACGGAAGAAAACCGCGGGCAAGAAGGTGACCAAGAAGAAGGCGCCGAGAAAGAAACCGGCTATCGCCAAGAAGGGTGGTCGCCGGACGTCTTCCACGGCCGTCGCGAAAAAGCCGGCGCGGCGGTCCGGTGCGGGAAAACCCACGAAGAAAACGACGAAGTCGACCGCAAAAAAATCGGTGGCGAAAAAATCATCGAAAAAAGGCGCTCGGAAACGCCGCTAGCGGACGATTTCCTCTCACCTCCCCACCCCGTCCACCCTCTCGATCGCGAAGCCATCGAACAGCAGTTCCGATGCCCGCGAGCCGCCGCTTTTCTCGCCAGTGGCTCGAATATGTACCGTGTGCGGCCCCGCATCGGCGAGTCGAATCGACAGGACTTTTTGCCGGTCCCCCTCTTGCGGGGAGAAAAGATCGATCTTCTCTACGATCCGACCGTCGACTTCAATCTCCGCGATGCCGCTCCAAGGATGAGATCCGAGCAATGCCCATCCGTTACGGAATGACGCTTTCACGGTGATGGACGCATCCGCCCACCCGACCCTGCGTGGGGGGAATGCGCCGGTTTTCCACTCGCCTCCGTCGAAGGAGATTTCAGGGTCACCGGCCCGCAAGACCCGAAAGCGCCGGTAAAGACCTCGCCAGTCCAGGCGATTTCCCGCGGGCCACGGAGTCCCGCGTTCCCGCCCTTTCGCGCCGAGGTATCCGATGGCGCGGAGTTCTTCCTCCAGCTCGCTTCTCTTTCTCGCATCGAGGGAGGGCTCCCCGTCTTCCGGCGCGATGGTCCCCGCCGCCAGGTTCGCGCGCCAAGCCTCGACGGCGGCGGCGTGTTCGCCCTCCCCTCCCCTCCCCTCTTCTGCCAGGTTTCGCCGCTCGCCCAAATCACAATTAACATCGTATATTTCTACCCAGTTGTTATTAATATCGGATATATATTTTTCTCGTTTCCCGATCCGAGAGACCAGCGCTCTTTCATAGTCGGTCTCCGCGAAAACGTCTTCGGGGAAAAGACCGTGGCCGAGCAGCGCCCGCCCCAACGCCGAACCGCCCCCGTTCGGGCCGTCCTCCCGAAGCCCCGTCCAGGCGGAGAGCGTCGGCAGGACGTCCACGTTGCGCATCGGCCCCGGGCGCTTCGACGGCGCGAGCCCGGGCGACACGAAAAGGAGCGGCACCCGGATCAGCTCCTCGTAAAGGGTGAATCCGTGAAACAAGCCGCCGTGATCGAACCATTCTTCTCCGTGGTCGGCGGTCAGAACGAGGAGCCAATCGGATCCGAGACGCGCCCGAAGATCGCGCACGAGCTCCCCGATGGCCTTGTCCACGGCGGCCACGCGTGCTCCGTACGCTTCGAGAGCGGCGATCCTCTCCCCCTCTTCCAGCGATTCCACCCGGCGGATCATCTCCTCTCGGCTCTTGCCGTCCACCCCCGAGCGAAAGGCGGTTTGAAAGAAAGCCCCGTGCGGCTCGTCGAAATGAAGCGCGATGAAGAGGGGCGGTCCCTTCTTCCCCTCTTCGAGTCCCGCGATTTGGCGGTCCACCCAATCGAGGGTCCATGCGGCGAGCGTGTCCGCCCGAGCCCCGATCCGATAGAGGTACTCCTCGAATCCTTGGGCGAATCCCAACTCAGGCGAGAGGTTGGCGTTGGTGACCGCGCCGAAGGTCCGATAACCCGCGCCGGCGAATCGCTCGGCCAGGGTGACCGCCTTTTCCGGCAGGCGGTGATCGGGATCCATCCGCTTTACTCCGTGCTGCGACGGATAAAGCCCCGTCCAGAGAGAGGCCACGCTGGGACGCGTCCAGGGGGCGACCGTGTATGCCCTCTCCACGAGAATCCCGCGCGCCGCCAACGAGTCGATTTCCGGCGTCCAACCCAATTCGGCGCCGTACGCGCCGCAGCAATCGGCCCGCAAGGTTTCGATGTTGATCAGGACCACGTGGTGGCCGCGGAAGGGGGCGTCTCGCCCGCAGCCGCTTCCGGCCGCGAGTAGAAGTAGAGAGAGAATCGGCGGAATCAGCGCCGCCGAGACGTTGCGCCGCCGAACGACCGTCGCTATTCGACCGACCATCCCCATTCCTCGCTCTCCAAACGCATTCCCGGCCCGCCGGGTCTGTTGCGGGGGGCGCTCCGGGGGTTCCCACCGGCAGGCGGCACACGGAACCCTCCCTCGGCGCGCGTGTTTCGTCATAGATCCCTTCTACCGCTCCCGGAGTATGGCGTCAATGCCCCGGACCCCTCCTTGACGTCCGGTCCGGCAATTCCCTACTATTCGGGCACTTCTTTCCCGGCCAAGCGGGGGACCCCATGGGAATCGTGCAGAGCATTCGCGAGTGCTACCGTTATCGCGTGCTCATCCAGAGCCTGGTGAGCCGCCAGCTTCAGGCGCGCTATCGCGGGTCCGTCCTCGGCTTCTTTTGGACCTTCCTCAACCCTCTTCTCCTGATGGCCGTCTACAGCTTGGTGTTCACCATATATATGCGTTTCGAGATGGAGGACTACGGCGCCTTCATGTTTACCGGCCTGCTCCCCTGGCTTTGGTTCGCCTCCTCTCTCTCGGACGGGACCGCCTCGATCGTGAACAGCGGCAGCCTGATCACCCGGGCGATGTTCCCGCCGGTCGTCCTCCCGGTGACGGCGGTGCTGGTCAACTTCTGGAACTTCGTCTTCAGCCTCCCCATGCTTTACCTTGTCTTCCTTATCATGAAGGTCACGCCGAGCTGGACCATTCTTTTCCTCCCGGCGATCATGCTCGTCCAGTTCGTTCTCAGCCTCGGATTCACGCTCTTTCTCGCTTCCCTGAACGTGCAGTACCGGGATGTGCACCACCTTCTCGGGAACATCCTGACCTTCTGGTTCTTCCTCTGCCCCGTCCTTTATCCTCTGGAGAAGGTGCCGGGGAAACTGCGGCTCGTCGCTCTCGTCAACGGCATGGGAAGCCTGGTCACCGCCTATCAGGACGTTCTGTTTTTCGGCCGCACGCCCGACTGGGGCCTTCTTCTCCTGGTGCTCGCCGCCGGCGTCCTGATCCTCCTGGTCGGGGACTGGGCGTTCCGTTCCCGCCGTGAGAATTTCGCGGAGTACCTGTAGCGATGACGAACGGCAACGAAATCGCCCTCTCGGTTCGCGACTTGTCGAAACGGTTCCGTAAAACCCGTTCCGCGCGCGGACACACGACGCTGAAGAGCATCCTCCTCCGGCGTTCGGCGCCCCGCCCCGCCCCGGTTTATACCGAGGCGCTCCGCGGCGTTACTTTCGAGGTGCCTCGCGGCGCGGCCTGGGGCATCATCGGGCCGAACGGGTCGGGGAAGAGCACCCTCCTCAAGCTGATCACCGGCATCTACCGGCCCGACCGGGGCGACGTCCATGTCCGCGGGAAACTGGCGAGCCTGATCGAGTTGGGCGCCGGCTTCCACCCCGAGTTCTCGGGGCGGGAGAACGTGATCCTCAACGGGATCGTGCTCGGCATGTCGAAACGGGAGATTCAAAACCGGTTCGACGACATCGTCGCCTTCTCGGAGCTGGAGGATTTCATCGACGAGCCGGTTCGCACCTACTCGACGGGCATGTACATGCGACTGGCGTTCTCCATCGCCGTCCACGTCGACCCGGACGTGCTTCTGATGGACGAGATCCTTTCCGTCGGCGACGAGTCCTTCGTCCGGAAGTGCCGGCGTAAAATCCAGGACTTCCGAGACAAGAGGAAAACGATGCTGATCGTCAGCCACGATCTCGCCGCGGTGGAGCGGGTCTGCGATCACGCGCTTCTCTTCGAGCACGGGCGGATCGTGGAGAGGGGCGAACCGGCGGAGGTGATCCGCCGCTACCGTTCCCACGTGAATGGCGAGGGCGGGGAAGGGGTCGCGGTGGGCCGGGGTGAAACGGGAGCGGAGAAATAGGCCGGCCGGCGCCGGCGGGAGTGTCCGTGGCGAAAATCACCGTTGAAGACCTGATACGCATGGTGAGGAAGGAACTGGGACCTTCCACCAGGCTCGGCGACGTGGACGACGGCTTGGCGGGCGTCGCGGACGAGGCGGACTGGGAGATGCTCTGCCGCCTCGCCGAACTCTGGCGCGTGCACAACCCCAAGCTCCGCGGTGACGGCGTCAGCCACCGACGCCTCCTCGGCCTGCCGGTTCGAATCGTGAAGCGCGCCTTCCGTATTCTCTTTCAGCCCTTCATCAACGAGATTCTCGACCGGCAGACCGTGTTCAACCAGAACATGGTTCGCCTCGCCGATCTGCAGAGGGACGTCCTTCTGTCGATGAGACGGAGGACGGAGACGGACCGGGAGGAATTGGAGGGGCGCCTGGAGCGGTTGGAGAAGGAACTCTCGCCGCCGCCGGCCGAGGCGACGGGCGACCCGGGCTCTTCCGCGCGACGGGGGGTGGGAAACTGAGAATTTTCCAGGTCATGAACGCCCTCGACCCGGCGGACGCGGTGACCCGCCATCTACTCGAGCTGGACGAGACGCTCCGGCGGGAGGGGCACGAGACGGCGATTTTCTCCCGCCATGTCCATCACGACCTGGCGGGAATATCCCGCCCGATCGAGGAGCTCCGCGGCGCCGAGGGGGACCTTCTCCTCTTCCATTACGCCGGTTATTCCACGCTGCTCGGCGCGGTCGCGCAATTCCCCGGCCGCCGGGGCGTGGTCTATCACAACGTCACCCCTCCCCGCTTCTTCGACGGGATGGAGGAGACGCGGGTGTTCTGCGAGAAGGGGCGGCTCCAGCTCCCCTCCCTCCCGCGGATCTTTCATTTCGGGATCGGCGTTTCCGAATACAACCGACGAGAGCTGGAAGACGCGGGTTTCGAACACGCCTTCGTTCTTCCCGTCTCTTACCAGGTGTCGCCGATGATGGAGGGGGAGCCCGCGCCGTCGGTGGTCGGGCGGTACGAGGGGGGGCGGAACATCCTCATGATCGGCCGACTCGCGCCGCACAAGGGGATCCTGGAGGGGGTGCGCGCCTTCGACCACCTGACGAGGGAACACCCCGGCGATTGGCGGCTCTTCTTGGTGGGCCGCACCCGCGGCTATGAACCCTACCTCCGGCGGGTGCGGCGAGAGATCCGCGCCCGCGGGCTCGAGAATCGCGTGGTCCTGACCGGCGAGGTCTCCTCGGGCGAGGTGCGCGGTTACTACGCCGTCGCCTCGGCGCTCCTGGTGCTCAGCGAGCATGAAGGGTTCTGCGTTCCCATCCTGGAGGCGATGCGTCTCGGCGTGCCGGTGGTCGCCTACGGGGCGGCGGCGATCCCCGAAACGGCGGGAGAGGCGGCTCTTCTTTTAAGCGATCGGGAGGAGGCGACGGTGGCGGAAGCGCTCGCCCGGGCCGTTCTCGATCCCCCCTTCCGGGACGACCTCATCGGCAAGGGATTCGACAGGAGCGAAAAGTTCACATCAGAATCGATAACCGCCCGGCTTCGGGATATTCTGGAAAAGACCCGGATTCTTCCCGCTCCGGCCGAGCCGGCGCCGGCGCCCCGCTTCTCCGTGGTGGTCTGCACCTACAACCGGGCGCGGACACTCGGTGCGTGCCTGGAGGCGCTCGGCCATCTCGACTACCCGGAGTACGAGATCGTCGTGGTGAACGGGCCCTCCACCGACGGGACGGACGCCGTTCTCTCGCGCTTCCCCGGCGTCAAACGCGTGGACAACCCGGAGAGAAACCTCTCCGTTTCGCGCAACCTGGGGATCGCCGCTTCCGCCGGCGAAATCGTCGCCTTACTCGACGACGACGCCCTGCCGGACACGGACTGGCTCGATCGCCTCGCGGAACCCTACGTGGATGTCACCGTCGGCGCCGTGGGGGGAAAGGTGTTCGGCCCCGGCGGGGACCACCTCCAGTTCAACAACGGGATCATCACCCGCTTCGGGATGCCCGTGGCGATCCGCGAGGAACCGGGCGACTTCAACCTGCCCGACGGGGACCGCTTCAACATCATGATGGGAACGAACGCGTCTTTCCGGCGCAGCGCGCTCGACGATGTGGGCGGTTTCGACGAAAACTACGAGTACTATCACGACGAGAGCGATCTCTGCGTACGGGTGATTCGCGCCGGGCACAGGGTTGTACACGCGCCGGAGGCGCGCGTGTGGCACGAGTTCGAGAAGAGCCACGTGCGGGTGGCCCTGCACGACGTGAACTGGCGCGTGGTCGCCAAGAACACGATTTATTTTTTCTTCAAGAACAACCGTTGGTACGCGCGCCCCTTCGATTGTCTCCAACCGCTGCGCGCCGTGCTCGTCCTTCTCGGCTCATTCACGCGCTGGTACCTGAGGGGAGAGATCGGCGGCGGGCTCTTTCTTCGCTCCTTCGGCCGGTGGATGGCCGGGGTGGCTCTCGGCTACGGCAAGGGGTTCTTTCGGAGGCCCCGGCGTTTCCTGGCGCGCCGCGCCGGCGGAGGAGGAGCCGTCTTCCTGCCGGCGGGGCGCACGCGGCCGCGATACGGCGCGCGTCGTTTCCACGTGGCGCTCGTCAGCCAGCAGTACCCGCCCGACCCCTGCGGCGGGATCGGCGTCTACACGGAGCAGCTCGCCCGCGGTCTCGTGGGCGCGGGGCACGCCGTCACCGTCGTCGCCCGCGGGGACCGGATCTCGACGGTTTGGAGGGATGGGGTAAAGGTGGTCCGCGTCCCCGACGAGGTGGTGAAGGCGCGTCGCCTCCCCCTCACGCATCGGGTGTCGCGCAAGAACCTCGCCCGCGCCTTCGCGGTGCAGCGCGCCCTCCGGCGCGCGCACCGGCAGCGGCGGATCGATTTGGTCGAGGCGCCCGTCTGGGACGCCGAAGCGTTCGTCACCGCCGTGGACGGATCTCTCCCGCTGGTGATCCGGCTGAACACGCCGATGGCGGTGGCTTTGGAGACGCAGGGGTGGCGGCCGACGGAGGATGTCCGTCTCGCCTGTGATATGGAGTGGGCGATGCTGGAGCGGGCGCGCGGGTGGGTCGACACGAGCGGCACCATAGCCGGCATGCTGCGAAACCGTTTCGGTGTTCGCGGCGCGGATGTCTTGGTCCGCGAGATTCCTTTCGGCGTGACGGCGCGGCAGGCGCGGCCGGAGGCGAACGAGGCGTCCGGGGGGGACGGTTCGATCCACGCCCTCTTTGTCGGCCGGCTCGAGCCGCGCAAGGGAATCGACACGCTGCTCGCCGCCGCGCGAAAGGCGCTCGCCGAGAATCCCCGCCTCCACCTCGTCTTGGCCGGCTCGATTCCGGACCGCACGATGGCGTGGCGCTTCTTCCGATCCTGCGGCGTTCCGGACGCCAGGGACCGGGTTCGTTTTCTGGGACGGGTCGGCGACGCCGCCCTCCAAAAACTTTATGCTGAATGTGATTTCTTCGTTGCTCCTTCCCGCTACGAGTCGTTCGGGATCGTTTATTTGGAGGCGATGGCCCACGGGAAACCGGTGGTTGCCTGCAGCGCCGGCGGGCCCGCCCGGTTGGTGCGGGACGGGGAGACCGGCCTGCTCGTGCCGCCGGACGATCCGGAAGCGCTCGCCGCCGCCATGCTGCGACTCGCGGGGGACCGGTCGCTCCGGCTCCGTCTGGGCGTGGAGGCGTGGAGGATGACGCGGGAAGAGTACGATCCGGAGGGAATGGTGCGCCGGAGCGTGGAGTTCTACGAGGAGATCCTCGCCGCCGCGGGCAAACGAAAGAGCACGGCCGAGGATCCGCCGCCGCGGGCGCGCGCCCCCCTACACCCTTCGTCCCCCGCCGCCGGCGGCTGATACCGCGGTTCGGTCTATTCCCTTTCTTCCATCTCCTCGTGGAGATTCTCGTCGTCGAGGTTCAGCTGTTCGCGATAGATTTCCTCGACCTTTTGGGCCAGCTCCACGTCCCGCGCGGTGATCCCTTTCGCGCTGTGAGTCGTGCAGTGCAGCGTGACGCGGGAGTGGCTGATCTCGATGTCCGGGTGGTGGTTCATCTGTTCGGCGATTTCGGCGACGAGATGCACGAAATCGATCGCCACGAGGTATTGCGGGAACTCGACGGTCCTCGTCAGCTCCTTCCCGTTCTTTTTCCACGCGGGAAGTTCGGCGATCATCCGCTTGATTTCCGCGTCCGAAAGCAATTCTTTAGCGCTCAAACGCCGGTCCCCTCTTCTTCCTTCCCGCGAGGGCGGGAGATCGGATGCGTTTCCTTATTCCGTTCCCGTCGAGGGAACGCGTCGGCTGTATCGGAAAACGGTCCCGAGCCCGCCCGGAGGAACGCGCGGGGCGGCCGCCGTGAGGAGAATCAACCCCTTCTCCGGTCAGTATAGATTCAAACTCCGCGTCCGTGCAAGCCGGGGTTTTCCTCGTCCGGTTCGGGGTTCGATCCGGCGAGCCTTCGCAGGTAGGCGAAGGAGTAGATGCCCGTGTCGTGACCGTCGTCCCAAATGATCCGGATCGCGTAACGCCCCACCGGTTCGACGCGAATGGGCCGGACCGAATTCGGAACCGCGGCGGGATCGAGGGTCCTTTCGCCGGTCCACTCGTCCACGCAGCTCGCGCAGGGGCAGGCGCGCCTGAGATCCGCCACGTCGTATTCCGCGACCGTCCCGTCCCGCCAGAGGATCCGCAGGCGGTCCTCGGCGGCCTTCTCGATCGACCGCGGCCTCGGCGGATGTCTTTCCGCTTCCTCCGTCATCGTCTACCACTCCACGAAGAAAGTGTCGTCCCCGCCTCCGGCGATGGCGCGCCTGCCCAGTTCCACGGCGATCCGTTCCGCCGTCTCCGTGAAGGCGACCGCCGCGGGCGACTCCGGCCTCGCCGCCGTGATCGGCTCCCCCCGGTCGCCTCCGGCGACCACCTCCGGGTCGATGGGGATCTCGCCCAGAAAGGACATCCCCAACTCTTCGGCGGTTCGCCGCGCGCCTCCGTGCCCGAAAATCTCCGTGCGACCGCCGCAATGCGGGCAGAGGAAGTAACTCATGTTCTCCACGATGCCGAGGACAGGCACATCCACCTGCTCGAACATGCGCAGCCCCTTTCGCGCGTCCACGAGGCTCACGTCCTGGGGGGTGCTCACGATTACCGCGCCGGAGAGGGGCGCCTTCTGGCTCAGCGTGAGCTGGGCGTCGCCCGTCCCCGGAGGGAGATCGATCACCAGGTAGTCGAGAGGACCCCAGTCGACCCCGTCGAGGAACTGGGAGATGAGGTTGTGCACCATCGGGCCGCGCCAGATGAGGGGGCGGTCGCGGTCGACCAGGAAGTGGATCGACATCATTTTGATCCCCTGCGCCACGATCGGGAGCATCCTCTTCCCATCCGCGGTTCCGGGCTGTCCTTCGGCGCCGAGCATGATCCCGGTGCTCGGGCCGTAGACGTCCGCGTCCATCAACCCCACCATCGCGCCCGCCCTGGAGAGGGCGATGGCGAGGTTGACCGCCACCGTCGACTTGCCGACTCCCCCCTTGCCGCTCGCCACCGCCACCACGTTCCGCGTCTCCCGAAGGGCGTCCCCCTTCTCCGCCGGTCGCCGGCCGCGGACGGAGCAGGTCAGGTTCACTTCGACCGGATCGGCGCCGAGGGCCGCGATCGCCGCGGCGATCGTTTCGCGGAATGTTTCCCGGGAGGGGAAGAGGGGCGTGGCGATCTCGATCGCCGCTCGCACGGCGCCCCCCTCCGTTTCGATCTTCTTAACGAACCCGAGGGAGACAATGTCCCTCTCCAGGTCCGGGTCCTTCACGGCTCGGAGCGCATCCAAGACCGCTTCTTTCGTGATCCCGTCTTTCATGGCCGACACCTCGTTTTACGAAGAACAGATTAAAATCGACAAGAACATGGTAGCGGATCGTGGGAAACGGCGCTACTGATCGAAGGTAGGGCGGAAAGGCTGGACCGACCGGCCCGCGCGGCCGATAATGAAAGCATGAGCGGGAAAGAGGCAATCGACGAGACCGGACGGGAGCGGGTCGCCCGTTTCTTCTCCGGGCGGGGAGATGTGGCCGCCGTCTACACATTTCCGGCGCCCCACTGCCGCCGCCGGGACCGGGACGAATCCGTCGACCTGGGCGTGCTTCTGCATCCGTTGGTGGAGCAAAGCCGCTACGACGACAAGCGGATCGAAATCGCCCAGGCGTTGGCGGTGGATCTCGCCACGCCCCACGTGCGGGTGGTGATCCTGAACGACGCCTCTCCCAACTTCTGCTACGACCTCATCCGCCAGGGAAAGGTCCTCTTCTTCGGCGCGACGGACATCCTGCGCGCCTTCGAGAATCGTATTCAGGCCGAGTTTCTGCGGGGTGTCCACGGCCGCCGCGAAAACGCCGGACCGGTCGGCGCCCGCTGACCCCATCCCGCCGCACACAGATTCGACCTTCCCTCCCCGCCGGTTCCACGCACGACCCCGCGCCATCCTGCCGGGTATACTTTTTACTGGACAACCACAACCGCCGGTCGGCAATCTAGGAAGGAATGCGGGGCGGAGAAGACCGTCCCGAAAGAAATCTCCCCGTCCGGCGCGGGTCGGGCGTGGGTCGGCGGTCCGCCGCGCCCGTTCGTGCAGCGGGGACCGTTCTCTCGAGTACACCCCCGCCCGACGGGCGGAAGGGACCAGGCGAGGAGGTTGTTTTAATGGTCGTTCGCGTGATCGTGATCGCCGCCGTTCTTGTCGGATTGTTGAGCCCCTACTGCTCCTGCAGCTGTTCCAAGATGCAGAACGACGCCCAGACCACGACGGTGGAGCAGACGGAGTAGCGTCGATCGTTTCCAGTCCGTTCCTCGGAGGACGGAAGCGGGCCGCCGGCCCGTTTTCGTCCTTTTTTGGTAGAATGAGGGGGCGCGCCCCCTCGGGGTGAGGAGGTCTTTTCCGGTGTTCCGCTCCTTCTCCCTCCCGGTTCTTCGACCGGTGAATTTTCTCGCCCGCGACCGACGCCCGCGGGAGGGCCGCGCCGTTCCGATCGGGGGCGCGCGGTGAGGGGACGCACCGGGGGATATGGGCGGCGGGAGGGGGCGGCGGTCGCCCTCGCGCTGCTCGCCTCCTTCGCGCTCCGGCTCCTCTATCTTCGCGAACTCTCCCACACCCCCTTCTTTTCCTACCCGATCATCGACGCGGCCGAATACTGGGGGTGGGCGACGCGAATCGCGTCGGGAGAATGGCTCTGGCAACGCGTCCATATTCACGGTCCCTTCTATCCCTACTTTCTCGCCCTGTTGCAGAGGGCGGGAGGGTCGCAGCCGGCCGCCTACGTGGTCCAGCACCTCCTCGGTCTCGGGGTGCTCCTCCTCCTCTATGATCTGACGCGCGCCCTTTGCGGGAGGACCGCGGCGTGGATCGCGCTGCTCGCCGCGGCCCTCTACCCGCGCTTCCTCTGGTTCGAGGGGCAGCTGCTCGCGACCACATGGGTCATCCTGCTCGATCTGCTTCTCCTCCGAATCGCGGTGGAGCTGGCGCGCCGTCGTTCCCGCCCCGCCGCGTGGATCGCCGTCGGCGTGTTGGCGGGGCTCTCGGCGATCACGCGTCCCACGGTGCTCGTCACCCTCCCGGCGATCCTCTTCTGGGCGGCGCGGCTCCGTGCTCCGCGGGGGGCGCTTCGCGCGGCGGCGATCCTGGCGGGAACGGCGGCCCTGATCGCCCCCGTCGCCGTGCGGAACGCGGCGATCGGCGACCCGGTGCCGATCCAGTCGAACGGCGGCATGAACTTCTATATCGCCAACCGCACCGGGGCCGACGGTCTCGCTTCGGTCCGGCCGGGGATCGAGTGGAAGAGGATCGAACGGCTCGCCGACGAGGTGGGGACCGGGCGTCAATCCGACCTGGATCGTTTCTACTATCGAGAGGGGCTGGAGGAAATGGCCGCCGATCCGGCCGGTGCTCTCCGCCGGATCGGCAAACGGTTCTTGCTGTTCTGGGGAGGTTGGGAGGTGGACACGAGCCAGGACTTCGGTTGGTTCCGCGACGCCTGCCCGGCGCTCGGAATCCCCTTCCTCACCGCCGGCGCGATCCTCCCCTTCGCCGTTCTGGGCGTCTTCTCCGCGCTCCGGCGCCGGCCGCTGGAAAATCTCCCCCTCCTCTTTCTGCTTTCCTATGTCGTCGCCGTTCTCTTCTTCCCCTACGCGTCCCGTTATCGGATGCCCGTCTTCCCGCTTCTGGTTCTTTTCGCCGCTTCCGCGCTTCCCGGCGTTCTTCGGGGGATGCGCGAACGCCCGCCCCGCGCGGCGGGAGCGGTCACGGCGGCGGTCCTCTTTCTCCTGCTGAACGGAACTCCCCTTCGTCTCCCCGAGAATGGTCTCGTTCGGGTCGAACTCCATCTAGGGAAGAGGTTGGACGAACGGGGCGACCTCGGCGGGGCGCTCGCGCAGTACGACCGCGCGCTC
This sequence comes from Candidatus Eisenbacteria bacterium, assembly GCA_016930695.1. NCBI lineage: Bacteria > Candidatus Eiseniibacteriota > Candidatus Eiseniibacteriota bacterium. The sequence continues at coordinate 38,184 of JAFGGD010000059.1, read as the reverse complement.
GAGCGCAACCCGGACGACCCGGACGTCTGGAACAACCGCGGTCTGGTGTTGGAGGCCATGGGGGAAGAGGAGGAGGCGCGCTACGCCTACGAGAGGGTACTGCGCGTCGCTCCGGATCACGCCAAAGCGCGGGCGAACCTGGCCGGGATCCATTTTCGCAACGGACGGACCGATTCGGCGGAGGTGGAGATGGAGAAGGCGATTCGCTGGGAGCCGCGCAATCCGGATCTCCGAAACAACCTGGGCGCCCTTCTTCTCCAGCGCGGCGACCTCGACGAGGCTGTGCGGCAGCTCGAGATCGGGCGGGCGTCGGCGCCGCGCAACCGCGAGGTACTCTACAATCTGGCCCGGGCCTATGAAAAGGTCGGTCGGTTCGCGGAGGCGCGCGGCGCATTGGAGGATCTTGTCGGGATCGAGGAGAGCAAGCAGGTCCGCGTGCGACTGGGGTGGGTTTTCGAGCAGGAGGACCGTCCGGCGGAGGCGGCGCGTGAATACGCCGCGGCGCTCCGGATCGACCCCGATTTTCCGGAAGCGCTCCGCCGTCTCGGATTCCTCTTCCTCCGCGCCGGCCGCGCGGAAGAAGCCATCCCCTGTCTGGAGCGATATCTCGTCCTGCGACCGGAGGACGGCGTGGTGCGGGACCTTCTAGAACGAAATGGGGCCGGGAGCTTCCCCCCGACCCGCTCTTCCAGTCATTCCGATGACGGAGAATCGACGGCCGCCGATTAAACGTTGACCGGCTCGTTCTCTTTTTCCCGCATCCACTCGTTCAATTGACTGCGCTCGAACCGCCACTGATTCATGATTTTTTTGGCGGGGAGAACGCCGGCCCGTGCGAGACGGTAGACCGATTTCCGGCTGAGCCGAAGATAATCGGCCACTTGCTCGGCGGTCAGGATTTCGCGCTCCACGGCGATACTCCTTTCCTCATCCCTCCACTCTCGTTATCGGCAGGAAGACCGGGAAAGCTTTAGGGGGGTGGCTTTTCTTTTTTCTTCCGGCGCAGCCGGGGCGCGGTGGTGCGAGGGGAGTGGTCGGATCAGTAGGTTTTGCCCCGCAGGTAGTCGAGAGCCCCCCAGATCGCCCCCAGATTGACGGACAGAATGTCCAAGAAGAGGAGAGGGACGCCGGCGAGGGCGAGGCGCGTCCCTCCCGAACCGGCGACAAAGCGGAGCCAATGGTGGTTCAGAATGAGCGCCAGGAGCGGGGGGGCCAGAAGGGCGGGCGCGGCGCCGAAGAGCACCCCGAGGGGGATGGCGGTCCAAGGGGCGAGGCAGGAGATCAGGAAAGATGTGGGAATGGAGGTGTAGTTCTCGTGATAGATGCGACGGAAACGGTCACGGATCTGCACTTTCATCATCCCCACGGTGCGATGGAAGTCGGTACGGATCATGGACGCGACCGAGTACCTCTTGATATGGAGAAAGCGGAGACCGGGGGAGACGGCCATTCGAAACCCCGCCTCGGTGATGCGCTTGCCGAGGTCCGAATCCTCGATGTTGGGGGTTTTGTAGTTGGTGTCAAAACCGCCGACGCGCTCGTATGCTTCGCGGCGGATCGCGACGGCGCTGGAATAGATCACCGAGACCCTCTTGGCCCTCTCCTTGTACGTGTAGTGGAGCCAGAGGTTTTTGTAGACGCTCGCCGCGTTGGGGAAGACCGATCGGGGGGACTGAAGGCCGACGGCGACATGGACGTCCGGGTCGCCGAGCGTCCCGAGGGCGGCGTCGAGGGCGCCGGGGTCCAATTCCACGTCCGCGTCGACGAAGAGTAGGATCCCGCCCGTCGCCTCGGCGGCGCCCGTGTTCCGCGCGGCGGCCACCCCGCCGGGCTCCCGGGAGGGGACCACGCGGCATCCGAAGGGGCGGGCCTTCTCGATGGTGCCGTCGGTGCAACCATCATCGACGAGCACCACTTCGTCGGGAGGGGTCGTCAGGGCCGCGATCGCCCGAAGGGTCCCTTCGATCGTTCTCTCGGCGTTCCGGACGGGAATCACCACCGAGACCCTCTCCCCTCTCATCGCCCCTCTCCTCCTCCGGTGTCTCCCCTCTCCTCGCGGAGCGGGGCGAACGCGGGGTCACTCTCGGCGAGACGGAGCGCCCCCTCCCCACCGGCGCGCACCGCCTCGGCGAGCGCCCGGAGCGCTCCCTCCCGGTCTCCCGCCGCGCTCCTCTCCCGCGCAAGGAGGTAACGCTCGGCCGCGAAACGGACCTTCTCCGCCAGAACCGCGGCGCCGGGATCGTCCGGAAGGGCGCGGGCGGCGTCTTCCGAAACCGTCTTCGCCTCCTCCAGGCGTCCCCGCTCGAAGAGGAACCCGGCCAGATTCGCCCGCCAGTGCAGCGTTCGAGGGTCCGCCTCGATCGCGCGGCGGTGGGCCGCCTCCGCTTCCTTATATCGTCCAAGCCGCTCCAGAGTGATCGCCAGGTTGCTCCATGCGCCGGCGTAACCCGGGTCGCGGCGGGTCGCTTCGGCGATTGCCGAGGCGGCGCGTTCCGTCTCTCCTCCCTCGCGAAGGGCGTTCCCCAGGTTGTTCCACGCGCCGGCGAAACCGGGCGCCGCGCGCGTCGCCTCGCCGAAAGCCTCCGCGGCCTCATCGAAGCGTTTCCCCCGGTAGAGAAGAAGGCCGAGGTTCATCCAGCCGTCGGCGTATCCGGGGACGATACGGACCGCCTCCCGGAAAGCCTTCTCCGCCTCTCCTTCGTCTCCCGCGGAAGCATACGCCCGCCCCAGAACGACCGCGGAGCGGGCGTCACCCGTTTGTCGGCCCGTGTAAAGATCGAGATGAACGACGGCGCCGAAAAGGAGGAGGAGCGCGACGAGCGCGGCCAGACTTCGCCAGCGCCCGGCCCGCGCCGTTTCGAACAGGCGGATCACCGCGAAGGCGGCCAGAATCGCCGCCGCCGGCATGGCGGTCTGGCGGTAGCGCGCGCAAATGAAGAAGGCGATGACCGATGCGGCGTTCGCCAGAAGGAAGAGAACCAAGAGGTTCCCCCTTCCGCCCCGGCGAATCAGGAGAAGCCCTCCCAGGAAAGCGAGGGGGAAGAGAACGCCGATCGGGAAAGGGGACCAACGGAGCGTCCTGTAGAGGCGGCGGTCGAAATCGTAATTGACGTCCAGGGGGATCTCGTGGGCGTTCACGTAAAGCGCGATTTTCCGCAGGAGAAGCCGGGTGTAGCGGAGGGGATTTTCCCGCATGAACTCGAAGCTCTTTCCATACCAGTAGTTAGAGATTTCCGACGCCTTGAGCGGCCGCCCGGCCGCCTCCTCGGCGAGCCTCCTCGAATCGATGATGTCGATCGCCTCCGGATTGCCGCCGAACTCCGGCGGCGGGGCGTAAGTCCCCTGCGTGTAGGGTCCGTTCCCCAGATAGAAGCTGATCCCGCCGTGGCTGGAGATGGGTATGAAGTCCTTTTCCACATAGTAGTTATGGGCGACAGGCGGAATGAGGGCGATCAGTACGCCCGCCAAGGCGGCCGCGGTGCGGCGGAGCCCCACCCTTTCGCCAAAGAGCGCCCAGATGAGTACGAGAGGGACGAAGAAGATCAGATTCGGGCGGGCGACCGAGCCGATCCCGAGAACGAGTCCCGCCGTAAACAGCCCCTTCCCCCCCGCGCCGAAAGCGCGAATGAAAAGGTAAAGGCTTAACAAGCCAAAAGTTACGCCGAGAGTGGAGGCGAGGATTTGCCCTTCGAAATACAGGAGAGGACCGTATCCGAGGGCGAGGAGGAAGGCGAGCCATGCCGTCCGCCGACCGAAGAGTCGATTCGCTATCGCAAACACAAGCAACAAGTTGAGGATTCCGAGGATGTGCTGGGCGGCGTGAACCGCCGAAAGGTTTCTCCCCGCGATCCGGTAGAGTGCGCCGAGAAGGTAGGGGTAGAGGGGCGCCATGTGAAACGCCCTCTCCCCGATACATTCTCCGCCTGCCACCTTTCGGGCCCACTCGTCGTAGGAGGCGGCGTCTAGGTAAGGATATTGGGAGAGGGGGGCGCCGGCCGATTCGATGAAAAAAAACACCCTTGGAACGAGGGCGATCAAGGCGAGAAAGAGATAGACGCGGTTCTTCATCGGTCCCCTTTCGGTCCCGACCGAAGCGCCGCGCAAGGCGAGATCTCCGGAACGCGTTGCAATGAAAAAGAATACATGTATTTTCCTCGAACGGATCGGCTTTGTCCCGCCCCGGGGATGGCCGCTAATTGCCTAAAATGCAACGAGTTGGATCATAGCACCCGGGCCGCCCCGGGCGCAACCGCTTTGCATCTTCGCGATCCCTTGAAAAAAAACCTTTGAGGGTCCTTGAAAAAAGAAATAGGATTTATCCACTCTTCCGGTAAAACCCGTTGACAGGGTGCAAAGCCGGTGCTACTTTGTAGCTTCTGTCTCTGCGAGCGCGTCTCTGTGAGCGATACCCGCTGGCGTAGCTCAACTGGTAGAGCATCTCACTTGTAATGAGGTGGTTGGGGGTTCAAGTCCTCTCGCCAGCTCCCCAAAAAGTGAGCCGCGAAGAATAGGCATTGGTCTTCGCGACGCGTCCGAGATCTTGGTTTCTATGGGGAGGTTCCCGAGCGGCCAAAGGGAACAGACTGTAAATCTGTCGGCGATGCCTTCGGAGGTTCGAATCCTCCCCTCCCCATATCGATTCGAGGATCGATCGATCCGGCATCCCATCCCGCGTGGCGGGCTTTTTGATGGAAAGCCGCGTGGGGCAGGAACCGGAAAGGGCAGCTTCCGCCTCCACGTGAGGTGTAAAATAAATCCGTGCGGCGCCGGAAAATGCCGGCGCGCGCCCGACCGCGCGGGAATAGCTCAGCTGGCTAGAGCATCAGCCTTCCAAGCTGAGGGTCGCGGGTTCGAATCCCGTTTCCCGCTCCAATACCGGAAGCGAGCGACGGTGTCAACCGTCACGGAACGAAAAACAGGGAACCGACGCAACTAAAGATCGCGGCAAGAGGGAATCGGCCCACGTAGCTCAGTCGGTAGAGCAATTGCATGGTAAGCAATAGGTCACCCGTTCAAATCGGGTCGTGGGCTCCATCCCGAGCATCGGGCCAGACGCCTCGCCGCCCATTCGGAAATCAGGAGGATCTGTAGAGATGGCGAAGGAGAAGTTCCAAAGGACGAAGCCACACGTTAACGTGGGGACGATCGGCCACGTGGACCATGGGAAAACCACCCTCACTTCCGCGATCACCATGGTTCAGTCCAAAAAGGGATTCGCCACGGCGATCAGCTATGACGAAGTGGCCAAGGCGTCGGAATCCCAGGGGCGGCGTGACGCGACTAAGATTCTGACCATCGCGACATCGCACGTCGAGTACGAAACCGCGAACCGGCACTACGCCCACGTGGACTGTCCCGGTCACGCGGACTACGTGAAAAACATGGTCACCGGCGCGGCGCAGATGGACGGCGCCATCCTGGTGGTGGACGCCGCCGACGGCCCGATGCCGCAGACCCGCGAGCATGTGCTTCTCGCCCGCCAGGTGAACGTGCCCTATATCGTCGTCTTCCTGAACAAGGTGGACACCGTCGACGATCCGGAGCTCCTCGATCTCGTCGAGCTGGAGGTCCGAGAGCTTCTGAGCGCCTACGACTTCCCGGGAGACGAAACCCCCGTGATCCGCGGCGCGGCTCTTCACGCCATGAACAACCCCGAGGATCCCGAGGCCAACAAGTGCATCCAGGAGCTGATGGACGCGATCGACACCTTTATCCCCGAGCCGCAGCGTGAAGTCGACAAGCCCTTCCTGATGCCCGTCGAGGATGTGTTCAGCATCACCGGCCGGGGCACCGTCGGAACGGGCCGTGTCGAGCGCGGCAAGGTGAAGGTGGGCGACAAGGTGCAGCGCGTCGGCATCAAAGAGACCCGCGACACGGTGGTCACCGGCGTGGAGATGTTCCGGAAGCTGATGGACGACGCGCAGGCCGGCGACAACATCGGCCTCCTCCTGCGGGGCATGGAGAAGACGGAGTTGGAGCGGGGCATGGTCATCGCCGCTCCCAATTCGGTCACGCCGCACACCAAATTCCGCGGCGAGGTCTACATTCTGAAAAAAGAAGAGGGCGGGCGCCACACGCCGTTCTTCGACGGCTACCGGCCGCAGTTCTTCTTCCGGACCACCGACGTGACCGGAACGGCCAAGTTGCCCGAAGGGCGCGAAATGGTGATGCCCGGTGATAACGTGGAAATTTCGGTGGAACTGCACACGCCGATCGCCATGGAAAAGACGCTCCGCTTCGCCATCCGCGAAGGCGGGCGCACCGTCGGCGCGGGCGTGATCGCCGAGATCATCGAGTAAGGCGAACAGTAAAACGCTCGGGGGGCGCGCGAGGCGCGTCCCCCGCTTTCTGGCTCTAGAGGAGAGCATAGGTCAGTAGCTCAATTGGTAGAGCACCGGTCTCCAAAACCGGGGGTTGCGGGTTCGATCCCTGCCTGACCTGTTTCTCTTCTGACAATCCGCCGGAGAAGGAATCATGAGTGAACAGCCCGGAACCTTACAGAGATTGATCCACTTCCTCCGCGAAGTGTGGATCGAGCTGCAGAAGGTGGCCTGGCCTAATTGGAACGAGCTGAAAAGCTCGACGGTGGTGGTCGTCATCGCCGTAATCCTCATCGCGATCTTTATCGGTGTGGTGGACTTCGGCCTCTCGCGAATCATGCGCGTCGTCTTTCATTAGTCCCCCCTCCTGTGGTGTAAAACCATGGAAGATGTGAGAGAAGATCGGGAAGAAGGGGCCGTGGAGCCCCGGGAGACCGTAGAAGCTCCGCCGGAGGCGGCCGAGGCCGCCGCCGAGACGCCGGAGTCCGCCCGGCCCGAGCAGGCGGAGGAGGCTGCCGTGGAGCCGGAACAGACGGAGGAGACCGCCGCCGAAACCGAACAGGCGGAAGAGCCGGCCGCCGAAAAGGAGCCGGAAAAGGACGACCGCTTTCAATGGTTCGTGGTCCATACCTATGCCGGCCACGAAGAGCGGGTCTCCAAGAACATCGAACGGGCCGTCACCCAAGCCGGCCTGAAAGAAAAGGTGAAGCGGGTTCTCGTTCCGACCGAGAGCGTGGCGGAGATGAAGAACGGCAAGAAGACGATCAGCGACAAGAAGTTCTTCCCCAGTTACGTGCTCGTCGAGATGGAAATGGAAGACGAGACGTGGCGGGTCGTCATGAACACGCCGGGCGTGACCCGTTTTGTCGGCGTCGGCGCCGAACCGCAACCGATCTCGGGCGAGGAGATCGATCTGATCCTGGGCCGCATCGAGGGGACCCGGGAAAAGCCGACGCCCACCGTGCCGTTCCACGTGGGCGAGCACGTCAAGGTGAGCGACGGCCCCTTCACCGATTTTACCGGTGTGGTGGACGAGATCAATCCGGAGAGGGGCAAGCTGAAGGTGATGGTGACCATCTTCGGCCGCGCGACCCCCGTGGAGTTGGATTTCCTGCAGGTGAAGAGCTTGTAGGGCGCCGGAGGCCACGCCTTCGGCTCATCGGGAAGAGAATCATGGCTGCACCGAAAAAAAGAATCATCGGGCTCGTGAAATTGCAGATTCCGGCCGGTATTGCGACGCCCGCGCCGCCCGTAGGGCCGGCGCTCGGCCAGCATGGCGTCAGCATCATGGAATTCTGCAAGGCGTTCAATGCGCGTACCGAGAAGGACCGCGGGCTGATCATTCCCGTCGTCATCACGGTCTACGCCGATCGTTCCTTCACCTTTATCACCAAGTCGCCGCCGGCGGCCGTGCTTCTGAAGAAGGCGCTCGGTCTCGCCAAGGCGTCCGGTGAACCGAACCGGAACAAGGTGGGGAAGGTCACGAGGAAGCAGGTTCGCGAGATCGCGGAAATGAAAACCGAGGATCTGAACGCGAACGACGTGGAAATGGCAATGCGCATGGTCGAAGGCACCGCCCGGAGCATGGGGATCGAAGTGATCGACTGATGCTCCGAGGCGGGAGATCAGGGGTGTGCCTATGGCAAAAACAGGTAAGCGGTATAGAGCGGCGGTGGACAAAGTCGATCGTTTGAAGCGATACGACATGGAAGCCGCCCTCCAACTGCTGAAGGAGAACGCCACGTCCAAATTCGACGAGACGGTCGAGCTGGCAGCTCGTCTCGGCGTGGATCCGCGGCACTCCGATCAGCAGATGCGCGGAACGATCTCTCTCCCCCACGGAACGGGGAAGACGGTGCGAGTGCTCGTCTTCGCCAAGGGGGAGAAGGAGAAGGAGGCGCAGGAGGCGGGCGCCGATTTCGTCGGCTCCACCGACATGGTGGAGAAGATCCAGGGCGGCTGGATCGATTTCGACGCGATCATCGCCACGCCGGACATGATGAAGGATGTCGGTAAGCTGGGGCGGGTTCTGGGTCCCCGCGGCCTGATGCCGAACCCGAAGAGCGGTTCGGTCACCTTCGACGTGGGCAAGGCTGTCCGCGAGGTGAAGGCGGGGCGGATCCAATACCGCACCGACAAGACCGGTAACATCCACGTGCCCGTCGGCCGGGCTTCGTTCCCCGCGGAGCGGCTCGCGGAGAACATCCGCACCGTGATCGGGGAGCTGCAGCGCGCCAAGCCGTCCGTCGCGAAGGGCACGTATTGGAAGAACGTCACATTATCGACCACGATGGGGCCGGGAATCCGGCTCGACATCCAGGGCGAATTGCTGCGCCTGTAATAGGCGGGAGGGAGTCCAACATGCCGACACCGCGCAAGGTTGAGGCCGTCGAGACCCTCCGGGCGAAGCTCGCGAACGCCCAGGCGGTCGTCTTGGCCGATTTCAGCGGTCTCGACGTGGGAAAGATCAGTCAGCTCAGGCGGGAATTCCGCAAGAACGACGCGGATTTCATCGTCGTTAAAAACACCTTGGGCCTCATCGCCGCCAAAGAGTGCGGCATGGCGGGGCTGGAGCCTTACCTGGAGGGGCCCACGGGGTGGGCGGTGACGAGCGCGGATCCGACCGCTCCCGCCAGGGTCATCAAGGAGTTCTCCAGGACCCACACCCTGCCCAAGGTCAAGGGCGGTTTCATCGATGGCGTCGTCATTTCCCCGGAAGAGGTGGTGAAGATCGCGGATCTTCCCAGCAAGCCGGTTCTGGTGGCGCAGATTATGGGTCTCATCCAGTCCCCGATTCAGGGCATCGCGGGTTCCATTCACGCGGTGATGACCTATCTGGCGGTCGCGGTGGACGAGATCCGGAAGCAGAAAGAGGCCGCGGGCAAGTCCTAACACGGGTCCCGGTCGTTCGACCCCCGGCATGGCGGCGCCGCCGCCGTCCGCGGGAATCGAAACTATCAATCGACCCCGCCCCGTGCGGGCGGCCGAGCACGGAAACGGAACCGGGCGGATGGTCCGCCCCGAGAAGCTGGAGGTAAGAAATGGCTGAGGAAGCGACCACCAAAGAAGCGGTCGAGATCTCGCCTAAGATTGCGGAAGTCGTTAAGGCGATCGAGAAGCTAACCGTTCTCGAGGCGGCTGAGCTGGTGAAGGCGCTGGAAGACACGTTCGGCGTGTCCGCGGCGCCCCAGGCGATGGCGATGCCCATGGGCGGCATGGGCGGCGGCGAAGCGGCCGCCGAGGAAGAGAAGACCGAGTTCGACGTTGTTTTGACCGCTACCGGCGACAAGAAGATTCAGGTGATCAAAGTGGTGCGCCAGATCACCGGCCTGGGTCTGAAGGAAGCCAAGGATTTGGTCGACAACGCGCCGAAGGCGATCAAGGAAGCCGCTTCGAAGGAAGAGGCCGAGGATATCAAGGCGAAGATCGAGGAGGCGGGTGGCCAGGTGGACCTGAAGTAGGACGCCTGTTTCGTTCCATACCCGTTCCTCTGCCGTACACCGTGCCGGGCCCGGCGGTTCGCCGGGTCCGCGCACGGCCGTCCCATTCGTAGAAGGGGAGAGTGAAGATTGGCTAAGCAATCAATCGAGAGGTTAAACTTCTCCAAGATCCCCCCCATCATGGATATCCCGAACCTCCTCGATGTCCAGCTCCAGTCGTTCGAGCACTTCCTGCAGATGAGCCTTCCGCCGGAGAAGCGGAAGAATCAGGGCCTGCAGTCGGTGTTCAACGAGATCTTTCCGATCTCGGACGCGAGGGGCAACTTCAGTCTCGAGTTCGTTTCGTACAGCCTCGGCGAGCCGAAATACGATGTCGACGAGTGTCAGGAGCGGGACGTCACTTTCGCGGCGCCCCTGAAGGCCACCCTCCGTCTCCTCGTGAAGGAAACGGTGGACGGCGAGAAGAAGGTCAAAGAGGTCATCGAGCAGGAGGTGTACCTCGGCGAACTCCCGACCATCACCGACAAGGGAACCTTCATTATCAACGGCGCCGAGCGGGTGATCGTCAGCCAGCTGCACCGCTCTCCGGGCGTGTTTTTCGACGAGGAGATCCACCCGAACGGGAAACGCCTCTTCGCCGCCCGGATCATCCCCTACCGCGGGTCTTGGGTCGAGTTCACCACCGATATCAACGACATCATGTATGCCCACATCGACCGGAAGCGGAAACTGCCGGTCACAATTCTTCTCCGCTCCCTCGGTTATTCGAGCAACGAATCGATTCTCGAGCTGTTCTACGACGTCGAAGAGCTGAACTTCAGCTCCTATCGCAAGAAGGACGAACTCGTCGGCCGGATCCTCGCCTCCGACGTGGTGGACGAGAAAGGGGGGACCGGCGAGGTCCTCGCTTCCGCCAACGACGAGATCGGCCCTCAGCACCTGGAGAGTTTCCGAAACGCCAAGACGGGCAAGATACGGCTTCTGGTTTCGGACACGGAGCGCGACTCGCAGGTGATCCGCAACACGCTGATCAAGGACACCAGCTCCGGCGAAGAGGAGGCGCTCAAGCGCATCTACAACCTTCTCCGGCCCGGCGACCCGCCGAGCCTGGATACGGCGCGGGCGCTCCTGGACCGCCTCTTCTTCAATCCCCGCCGGTACGATCTGGCCATGGTGGGGCGCTATAAGATGAACCGGCGCCTCGGCCTGGACGTGCCGAGCGAGACGACCATCCTCACGAAGGACGATTTCGTCGCCATCGTGGACAACCTGCTCCGGCTCAAGGCGGGGCACGGCTTCACCGACGACATCGACCATTTGGGGAACCGCCGGCTTCGGTCGGTGGGCGAGCTGCTGTCGATCCAGTTTTCCATCGGCCTCTCGCGAATGGCCCGCATCATCAAGGAGCGGATGAGCCTCGGCGACACCGAGAACATCGCCCCCTACGACCTGATCAACGCGCGGACCATCTCGGCGGTGATCAAGACCTTCTTCGGAAGCAGCCAGCTCTCCCAGTTCATGGACCAGACCAACCCGCTCGCCGAGCTGACGCACAAGCGCCGCCTCTCCGCCCTCGGGCCGGGGGGACTCACCCGGGAGCGGGCCGGCTTCGAGGTTCGGGACGTCCACTACACCCACTATGGGCGGATGTGCCCGATCGAGACGCCGGAAGGCCCGAACATCGGCCTCATCAGTTCGCTTTCCACCTACGCGCGGGTGAACGAGTACGGCTTCCTGGAGACCCCCTACCGCAAGGTGGTGAACGGAAAAGTCACGGACAAGATCGAATACCTTTCGGCGGACCAGGAAGACGAGCGGATCATCATCCAGGCGAATACGCCGTTGGATACGGGAGGATTGATCCACGAGAAGCGGGTGACCGCCCGTTTCCGGAGCGACTACCCGGTGGTGGACCGCGAGCGCGTCGAGTATATGGACGTCTCGCCGATGCAGCTCGTCAGCGCCGCCGCGGCGCTCATCCCCTTCTTAGAGCACGACGACGCCAACCGGGCGCTGATGGGATCGAACATGCAGCGCCAGTCCGTGCCGCTGCTCCGTCCGGAGGTGCCGCTGGTCGGCACCGGCCTGGAGGAGCGGGTGGCGATGGACTCCGGCGTGCTGGTCACCGCCAAGCACGGCGGCACCGTGGAGAGCGTTTCGGCGGACACGGTGGTGATCAACTACTCCAAGGGGCGCGAGATCGACTTCACCGGTTTCGAGGGTTTGGAGATCCACAAGCTGCGTAAGTTCCGCCGCTCCAACCAAGACACCTGCATCAACCAGAAACCGCAGGTCCAGCCGGGCGACAAGGTGAACAAGGGAGATGTGATCGCCGACGGCCCGGGCACGCGGGGGGGCGAGCTCGCCCTCGGCACCAACGTGCTCTGCGCCTTCATGCCCTGGCACGGCTACAACTACGAGGACGCCATCCTTCTCAGCGAGAAGCTGGTCAAGGAAGACCGCTTCACCTCGATACACATCGAGGAGTTCGAGCTGCAGGTGCGGGACACCAAGCGGGGCGTCGAGGAGATCACGCGCGAGATTCCGAACGTGAGCGAGGAGGCGGTCCGCAACCTGGACGAGGACGGCATCGTTCGGGTCGGCGCCCATGTCCGGGCCGGCGATATTCTGGTCGGCAAGGTAACCCCGAAGGGAGAGACGGAGCTTTCGCCCGAGGAGCGCCTGCTCCGGGCGATCTTCGGAGAGAAGGCGGGAGATGTTCGTGACGCCTCCCTCAAGGCGCCTCCGGGGATGGACGGGATCGTGATCGACGTGAAGGTGTTCTCCCGCAAGGAGCGCGACGAGCGGGCCAAGGCGGAGGAGAAGAAGAAGGTCGCGGAGATCAAGCGCCAGATCAACAAGGAAATCCGGGGGATCCGGGACGTGCGCGACGAGCGCGTCCGCGAGGTGCTCCTGGAAAAGACCACCGCACGCTTCTACTACCGCGGGAACGATGAACACATCCGCGCGGGCAGGAAATGGAACGACCGTCTCTTTGAGGAGATCGGTTTCGATAAAGTGGACGCCGACGAGCCTTTCACCGACGACATGCGGATCAACAACCGGGTGCGCGCGTTCCTGACCGCCGCCGACGCGGCGATCGACAAGAAGGAACGCGAACTGGCCCGAGAGCTGGAAAGGCTGGCGCGGGGAGACGAACTCGCGCCCGGCGTGGTCAAGCTCGTGAAGGTCTACGTGGCGAAGAAGCGGAAGATATCCGTCGGCGACAAGATGGCCGGACGCCACGGCAACAAGGGCGTGGTGGCGAAGATCCTCCCCGAAGAGGACATGCCCTACCTCGCCGACGGCTCGCCCGTCGAAATCGTGCTGAATCCGCTCGGCGTCCCTTCCCGAATGAACCTGGGTCAGATTCTGGAGACCCATCTCGGCTGGGCGTGCAAGCTGCTCGGCGTGAAGGCCGAGTCGCCGGTTTTCGACGGCGCGACCATAGAAGAGATCAAGGAGAAGCTCCGAGAGGCCGGTCTTCCCGACAGCGGGAAGACGATGGTGTATGACGGCCGGACCGGCGACCCCTTCAAGCAGAAGGTGACGGTGGGATATATTTACATGCTCAAACTTTCCCACCTGGTGGACGACAAGATCCACGCCCGGTCCATCGGACCCTACTCGCTCGTTACCCAACAGCCGCTCGGAGGGAAAGCCCAATTCGGCGGTCAGCGGTTCGGCGAGATGGAGGTGTGGGCCCTCGAAGCATACGGAGCCGCTTACACGCTCCAAGAGTTGCTCACCGTCAAGTCCGACGACGTGGTCGGGCGTTCCAAGGTGTATGAAGCGATCGTCAAGGGGGACAATCCGCCCCAGCCGGGGATTCCGGAGTCCTTCAATGTATTAGTCAAGGAACTCCAGTCGTTGGGTCTCGACGTGCATCTCCAGCAGGAGAAGCCCGAGTAAATCGAATGCGGTACACCGTCTCCATTGGAGGCGGAAACACCGCCTGGGGGGTCAGCTCAGGTGTTTACCGCTCGTGAACAACAGGAACGCAAACCGGCTTCTTTCGAGTCGATGCGCGTTCAACTCGCCTCACCCGAAATCATCCTCGGTTGGTCCTTCGGAGAGGTGACCAAGCCGGAGACGATCAATTACCGCTCCTTCAAACCGGAGAAGGACGGGCTCTTCTGCGAGAAGATCTTCGGTCCGGTGAAGGATTGGGAGTGTAACTGCGGCAAATACAAGCGGATCCGCTATCGCGGCGTGGTCTGCGATCGATGCGGCGTCGAGGTGACCCAGGCGAAGGTCCGCCGGGAGCGCCTCGGCCACATCAAGCTCGCCGTGCCCGTCTCTCACATTTGGTACTTCAAGGGAATTCCGAGCCGGATCGGGCATCTGCTCAACATGTCCGTGCGCGATTTGGAGCGCATCCTCTACTACGAGTCCTATGTGGTCATCGACCCGAAGGACACGCCGCTCCAACAGAAGGAGCTGCTGGCGGAGGAGCGCTACCTGATGCTCCGCAAGGAGTTCGGCGCCGACGGGTTTGTCGCCGACATGGGCGCGGGCGCGATCAAGAAACTGCTCGCCGACGTGAACATCGAGGAAATGGCGAGCGAACTCCGCGTCAACATCAAGGTCGAGACGTCCGTGCAGCGGAAGAAGGAAACGCTGAAGCGGCTGAAGGTCGTCGAGGCGTTCCGCCAGTCCGGCAACCAACCGGACTGGATGATCCTCGATGTGATTCCCGTGCTTCCACCCGACCTGCGCCCGTTGGTGCCGCTCGAGGGGGGGCGTTTCGCCACTTCCGATCTGAACGATTTGTACCGCCGGGTGATCAACCGGAACAACCGTCTCAAGAAGCTGATGGAGATCCGCGCGCCGGAGGTGATTCTCCGGAACGAGAAGAGGATGCTCCAAGAGGCGGTGGACGCCCTCTTCGACAACGGCCGGCGCTCCCGCGCCGTGCGCGGTCCGGGTAACCGCCCCCTCAAGTCCCTGTCGGACATGCTGAAGGGGAAGCAGGGCCGTTTCCGCCAGAACCTGCTCGGCAAGCGGGTCGACTACTCCGGCCGCTCGGTCATCGTGGTCGGCCCGGAGCTGAAGCTGCATCAGTGCGGCCTGCCCAAGAACATGGCTCTCGAGCTTTTCAAGCCCTTCATTATTAAGAAGCTCGAGGACAAGGGTTACGTGCAGACCGTCAAAAGCGCCAAAAAGCTGGTGGAGCGGGAGAAGCCGGAGGTCTGGGACATCCTCGAGGAGATCATCAAGGACCACCCGGTGCTTCTGAACCGAGCGCCCACCCTGCACCGCCTCGGCATCCAGGCTTTCCAGCCGGTGTTGGTGGAGGGGAAGGCGATCCGGATCCACCCGCTCGTTTGCGCCGCATTCAACGCCGACTTCGACGGCGACCAGATGGCGGTTCATGTCCCGCTCTCCTTCGAGGCGCAGATCGAGGCGCGCCTGCTGATGCTCAGCAGCCGGAACATCCTCGCCCCGGCGAGCGGCAAGCCGGTGGCGTCTCCCTCGCAGGACATCGTTCTCGGGTGCCACTTTCTGACCCGCCAGAGGGAGGGGGCGAAAGGGCAGGGAATTGCCTTCACCGATTTCGATGAGGCGGAGGTCGCCTATCAGCAGGGCGCGGTGGAGTTGAACAGCAAGATCCGCGTCCGGGTGGACGGCAAGGTGATCGAGACCACCCTCGGCCGGGTGATCTTCAACCGAATCATTCCGGCGGAACTCGGCTTCATCAATCAGACCATGGACAAGGGGGCCCTGGAGGGGCTCGTCGGTGACGCCCATGCCCTGCTCGGTATGGAACGGACCGCCGCGTTCCTGGACGACCTGAAAGATCTCGGATTCAACTACGCCACCATCGCCGGAGTCACCGTCGGGATCGACGACATCATGGTGCCGGCGGAGAAAGAATCCGTGATCGGCGCCGCCCGTGACGAGGTGAATCGGATCTACGACCAGTACAAGAGCGGTCATATCACCAACGGCGAGCGCTACAACAAGGTGATCGACACATGGACCCGCGCCACGAGCCAGGTGGCGGACACGATGTTCCGCGGCATGGGCGAGGCGGACCAGGGATTCAATTCGGTCTACATGATGGCCAGCTCCGGGTCCCGAGGTTCGAAGGAGCAGATCCGGCAGCTCGCCGGAATGCGCGGGCTGATGGGCAAGCCGCAGAAGAAGCTCACGGGCCAGATGGGCGAGATCATCGAGTCGCCGATTCTCTCCAACTTTAAGGAGGGGCTTTCGGTGCTCGAGTACTTCATCTCCACCCACGGCGCCCGCAAGGGTCTGGCCGACACGGCGCTGAAAACCGCCGACGCCGGCTACCTGACCCGACGCCTGGTGGACGTCGCCCAGGACGTGATCATCACCGAAGACGACTGCGGCACCATTCTGGGCCTGGACATCTCCGCCCTCAAGGAGGGGGAGAAAGTCATCGAGCCCCTGTCGGACCGGATCCTCGGCCGCGTGGCGGTGGAGGACGTGATTCATCCGATTTCGGGCGAAACGATCGTCGAAGCGGGCGTGGAGATCCGCGAGGTCGAGGCGATGGCCGCCGAGGAGGCGGGGATCGAAGTCGTCCGCATCCGGTCGGTGCTCACCTGCGAAAGCCGCCGCGGCGTCTGCGCGAAGTGTTACGGCCGGAACCTCGCCAACGGCCGCATGGTCAGCCTCGGCGAGGCGGTAGGCGTGATCGCCGCGCAGTCCATCGGCGAGCCGGGTACGCAGCTCACCCTGCGGACCTTCCACATCGGCGGCACCGCGGCGCGCATCGCCGAGGAGACGTCGCTGAACTCCAAGGTGCACGGCACGGTCCGTTTCAGCGACCGCGTGCGCACCCTCAAGCTGCCGGACGGAACCCACGCCGCGATCGGCCGTCACGGCGAGGTGGAGATTCTGGACGACGAGGGACGGGTGCGAGTGAAGCACCGCGTCCCCTTCGGCGCCCGCCTGGTGGTCAAGGACGGCGAGCAGGTCGAGGAAGGGCAGGTCATCTTCGAGTGGGATCCTTATTCCACGCCGATCATCTCCGAGCGGAAGGGGCGCGTAAAGTTCCTGGACATCATCGACGAGGTGACGGTCCGTGAGGAGCTGGACGACAAGACCGGCCTTCGGCAGCGTGTGATCATCGATATCCGGGAGAAGAACCTTCACCCGACGATCCGGATCGAGGGCGCGAGCGGCCGAAAAATGGCGGAGTACCTGATCCCCACCGGCGCCCGGATCCTCTGCCACGACGGCGACGAGGTCCAGGGGGGCGAGATCCTCGCCAAGATCCCGCGCGAGATTTCCAAAACCCGCGACATCACCGGCGGTCTTCCCCGGGTGGCCGAGCTGTTCGAGGCGCGGAAACCGAAAGACGCGGCGGTGGTCACGGAGATCGACGGCACGGCCAAGTTCTCCGGCACCGTTCGGGGGCTCCGGCGGCTTGTCGTCACCAACGAGTCCGGTTCGGAGAAGGAGTACCTGATTCCCCACGGCAAGCACCTGATGGTCAAGGAAGGGGATTACGTGGTGGCGGGCGAGCCTCTCTCCGAGGGGCCGATCAACCCCCACGACATTCTCCGGATCAAGGGAAACAACGCCGTGCAGGAGTATCTGGTGAACGAGATCCAGGAGGTGTACCGCCTCCAGGGAGTGAAGATCAACGACAAGCACATCGAAACGATCGTGCGCCAGATGCTTCAGAAGGTCCGGATCGAGGATCCGGGCGACACGGTCTTCCTCGAGGGGGACCAGGTCTCCAAGGCGGTCGTCCGCGAGGAGAATGAGAGGCTGATCGCGGAGGGGGGGAAGCCGGCCACATTCCAGCCCCTCCTTCTGGGGATCACCAAGGCCTCCCTCTCGACGGAGAGTTTCGTCAGCGCCGCCTCCTTCCAGGAGACGACGCGGGTGCTCACCGAGGCGGCCATCCGGGGCGCCACGGACAACCTGTTGGGATTGAAAGAGAACGTGATCATGGGGAACCTGATTCCGGCCGGGACCGGCGTGAGTCGTTGTCGCCGCATCCGACTGGTAAATCAGGAGTTACCCGAAGACGAGATCCCCTTCGACGAGGAACTCCTCGAGGAGCCCGATCTGGACGAGGAGATCGACGACGAAGACGAGGGGGGGGACGAGGAAAAAGTCCTTGACAGAACCTAGGGCTTGCTTCAGACTATTTCGTCTATGCCCTTAATTTGGAACGGGTTTCAGCCCGGGAGGTCGTGAGCGTTGCCGACGATCAGTCAGTTGGTCCGAAAGGGCCGAAAGGTGGCGAAGAACAAAACCAAGGCGCCGGCCCTGCAGGCGTGTCCGCAGAAGCGGGGCGTTTGCACGCGCGTGTATACCACCTCCCCGAAGAAGCCGAACTCGGCGCTACGGAAGGTGGCCCGCGTTCGGCTGACGAACGGGATCGAGGTGACCAGTTATATTCCCGGTGAGGGGCACAATTTGCAGGAGCACTCTCTCGTGCTGGTTCGCGGCGGACGAGTGAAGGACCTGCCCGGTGTCCGTTACCATATCATCCGGGGCGCGCTCGACGCTTCCGGCGTCGATGGTCGCACTCAGAGCCGTTCCAAGTACGGAACGAGAAGACCGAAGAAGTAAGATGCCGAGAAAGAAGTACGCCAAGAAAAACGAAACGATGCCCGATCCGGTGCACGGCAGCGTTCTCGTCACCAAGTTCATCAATTCGTTGATGGGGGGCGGGAAGCGGAGCACGGCGGAAAGCATCCTGTACGGCGCTCTGGACAGCATCGAGAACAAGACGGGGCAGCCCGGCCTGGCCGTGTTCAAGGCGGCCGTGGCCAATGCCAAGCCGATTCTCGAGGTGAAGTCCCGGCGGGTCGGCGGCGCCACCTATCAGGTGCCGGTTGAAGTTCGTCATGAGCGCAGGACGTCGCTCGCCATTCGTTGGTTGATCGGCTTCGCCGCGGGGCGTTCCGAGCACTCCATGCGGGAAAAGCTCGCGGGGGAATTGCTCGCCGCCTCCAAGAAGGAAGGGTCGACCATCAAGAAGCGCGAGGACACGCATCGGATGGCGGAAGCCAATAAGGCCTTCGCCCATTATCGTTGGTAGCCCGAGACCCCGCGAAGCGGGGGTAACGATTTGCGATTGAACAGACCTTTCATCACTCCTCCGCCTTTTGAGTCGACACGCGACGTTGCGTGTCTGATTCCGCGCATGTGCAGCCCGGAAGGTCGGGTGCAAACCCGATACCGCCAGGCGAGGGGTGGTAGTGAGGGCCGCGATGGGTCGGCAGTTTCCGCTCGAGAGAACGCGCAACATCGGAATTATGGCGCACATCGACGCGGGGAAGACCACGGTCACGGAGCGGATGCTTTACTACACCGGTCGTGTTCACCGGTTGGGAGAAGTCCACGACGGCACAGCCACGATGGACTGGATGGATCTGGAGCGAGAGCGCGGGATCACCATCACCTCGGCCGCGACAACCTGCTTTTGGAACGATAGCAGGATCAACATTATCGACACTCCAGGCCACGTCGACTTCACCGTCGAAGTCGAACGGTCCCTGCGGGTCTTGGACGGCGCGATCGGCGTTTTCTGTTCCGTAGGGGGCGTGGAACCCCAGTCCGAGACGGTCTGGCGACAGGCCGATCGGTACCGGATTCCGCGGCTGGCCTTCGTCAACAAGATGGACCGCGTCGGCGCCGATTTCGGCCGCGCGGTCCGCATGATGCGCGAAAAACTGGGCGCCAATGCGGTGCCGATTCAGATCCCGGTCGGGGCCGGCGAGAGTTTCACCGGTCTGGTCGATCTGGTGCGGATGAAGATGGTCATCAACGACGACAAGACTTTCGGCAAGGAATACCACGAGGAGGAGATCCCCGTGGCGCTTCTGCCGGAGGCGGAGACAGCCCGCGCCGAGATGATCGACGCGTTCGCCGAGTTCGACGAGAAGACCCTCGAGCAGTACGTCGAGGGGAAGTCGCCGTCCGAAGCGGACCTGCGCCGAGCGATCCGGGCGGGAACTCTCTCCGGGCGCGTCTACCCGGTCTTGTGCGGCTCGGCGCTGAAGAACCGGGGGGTGCAGAGGCTCCTCGACGCGGTGGTGGAATATCTCCCCAGCCCGCTCGACGTGCCGCCGATGAAGGGGATCGACCCGCGGACGGAAAAGACGGTGGAGCGCCACGCGGACGACAAGGAACCATTCTGCGCGCTGGCGTTCAAGGTCCGGGCCGACTCCTACGTGGGAAAGCTGACCTACTTCCGCGCCTATTCGGGCGTGATGAAGAGCGGCGACCAGATCGTGAACGCCCGCACCGGCCGCAAGGAACGGATCGGCCGGATCCTCCTCATGCACGCCAACAAGCGGGAGGAGGTCCAGGAGGTCTACTCCGGCGACATCGCCGCGGCGGTGGGCATGAAGCACGTGTTCACCGGCGACACGATCTGTCGGATCGACAAGCCGGTGGTGCTCGAGTCGATGACCTTCCCGGAGCCGGTGATCAGCGTCGCCATCGAGCCGAAAACGCGGGCGGACGAGGAAAAGCTGAACGATTCCCTCTCCCGCATGGCCGAGGAGGACCCCACCTTCCGGTACGCCGTGGATGAAGAGACGGGCCAAACGATCATCTCCGGGATGGGTGAACTCCACCTCGACATCATCACCACCCGGATGGCTCGTGAGTTCGGCGTCGGAGCGAACGTGGGAAAGCCGCAGGTGGCGTACCGCGAGACGATTCGTGGGACGGCTCGGTCGGAAACCAAGTTCGTCCGGCAGGCCGCCGGCCGCGGGCAGTACGCGCACGTGATCATCGAGATCGCGCCGGCGGAGGACGGAGAGGTGTTCCGTTTCGAGAACCAGACGCCGCCCGAGTCGATTCCGAAGGAGTTCATCGCCGCGGTCGAGAGCGGCCTTCGGGGCGCCATGGGGAGCGGCGCGTTGGCCGGCTACGAGTTGACCGGCCTCCGGGTGGTTCTGACGGGTGGTTCCTATCACGACACCGATTCCACCGAGCCCGCCTTCAGCACCGCCGCCTCGATGGCGCTTCACGACGCGGTGCGGAAGGCGGACCCGGTCCTGCTGGAGCCGGTGATGGCCGTCGAGATCGTCGTTCCGGAGGATTACACCGGAGCGGTGATCGGCGACCTGAACGGCCGGCGCGGCCAAATCAACGGCACCGACCAGCGGGCGGACGCCAAGGTGATCGACGCCCACGTGCCCCTGGTGGAGATGTTCGGATACGCGACGGCGCTCCGTTCGCTCACCCAGGGCCGGGCGAGCCATACGATGCAGTTCCTCCGTTACGAGGAGGTCCCCTCGCGAATCGCGGAGGCGATGATCTCCCGGATGCGGGGGTTCTGAGAGAACGAACCGGGAGCAACGAGGCGCGCCCGACGGGGAAGGCGCCTTATCGACGACCGATAGGCGCGGTGGAAATCATCGCCGCGAAGGAGACGAGCGTGGCAGGTCAGAGAATTCGCATTCGGCTGCGCGCCTACGACCACGAGATCCTCGACAAGTCGACGGCGGAAATCGTGCAGACGGCGCGGCGGACCGGGGCCCGGATCTCGGGGCCGATCCCGCTACCGACGAAAAAGACGATTTATACGGTTCTCCGCTCGCCCCACATCGACAAGAAGTCGCGCGAGCAGTTCGAGATCCGGACGCACAAGCGGATGATCGAGATCCACGACTCCACGCCGCAGACCATCGACGCCCTCGGACGGCTCGATCTTCCCGCCGGTGTGGACATCGAGATCAAGGTGTGAGGATGCAAGCCATGGCTGAAGCGGCTGTTCAGACGTTCGACGGCAAGGAGAAGGGGACCGTGGCCCTTCCGGCGGATACCTTCGGGGTGAAGCCGAATCGCCAAGCCGTCTATGAAACCGTGAAGTATCTGCTCGCGAACCAGCGGCAGGGCACTTCGTCGACGAAAACCCGGCACGAAGTGCAGGGCTCGGGGACCAAACCCTGGCGCCAGAAGGGGACCGGGCGCGCCCGCTCGGGCACGCGGACCTCTCCCCTCTGGGTGGGCGGCGGCCGGATTCACGGCCCCTCGCCGCGGGATCACTCCATCCGTGTCCCGAAGAAGGTGCGGCGCCTCGCCCTCCGCTCGGTGCTCTCCGACAAGGCGGGCCGCGGGGCGATCACCATCATCGAGGAGCTCCCGACGCTGGAGTCGCCCAAGACGAAAACTTTCGCCGAGCTGTGGAAGCGCGTCGCCAAAAACGGCGAGAAGTGCCTCCTGGTGGTTGATCGTTTTGACGAGAACCTTTTCCTTTCGGTTCGGAATCACCCCCGGTTGTTCGTGTCCACCGTGTACGGCCTGAACACGTACGACGCTCTGAACGTGGGGCGGATCGTTTTCACCGCCGAGGCGCTCAAGACGTTCGAAACGACCGAGGAAACGGAGTAGGCCATGAATCTGAGCCATCGACGGATCATCGTTCGGCCCATCGTGACCGAGAAATCGTCGAACATGCGTGAAGCGGAGAACAAGTACGTGTTCGAAGTGAATCCGCGGGCGAACAAGATCCAGATCAAGAAAGCGGTGGAGGCCGTGTTCAAGGTGCAGGTGGTGGATGTGCACACTTGGTTCGCCCGGGGCAAGAACCGCAGACAGGGCAAGTACGTAGGGAAAACGCCGGACCGGAAGCGGGCGGCGGTGACCTTGAAGGCGGGCGAGAGCATCCCGATCTTCGAGCAGGTATAACGGCGGCGGTCCGCGGGACGCCGGCGATCAACGGGTAAGGAAGGAACGGAATCATGGGGATTCGGAAGTTCAGGCCGACGACGTCGACACTCCGTTTCAAGGCGATTTCCGATTTCTCGGAGCTGACCAAGAAGAACGATCCGGAGAAGGCGGCCGAGACGAAGGGAAAACGGAAAAAGTCGTCCAACGCCAGGAAGAAACCGGAGAAGGGGCTTCTGGAGCCTCTCAAGAGTTCGGGCGGCCGGAACAGCAACGGCAGGATCACCTGCCGGCGTCGCGGCGGCGGCCACAAGCGGCGTTATCGCAAGATTGATTTCCGCCGGGACAAAGGCGGGGTGCCGGGGCGCGTCGAGGCGATCGAGTACGATCCGAACCGGTCGTCCCGCATCGCCCTGGTGCTGTACGCGGACGGGGAGCGGCGTTACATCCTCGCGCCCCACGGCGTGAATGTGGGCGATCCGGTCGAGGATGGGTCGCAGAGCGAGATCCACGACGGAAACGCGATGGCGATCCGCGACATCCCGCTCGGCAGCCAGATCCACAACATCGAGCTGCGGCCGGGGCAGGGCGGTCGGATCGCGAGGAGCGCCGGCTCTTTCGCCCAGCTCATGGCCAAGGAAGGGGATCACGCGGTGCTGCGTCTCCCCTCCGGCGAGATCCGCAAGGTCAGGCTCGAATGCCGCGCCACCCTCGGCCAGGTGGGGAACCTGGACCATGAGAACCAGAAGAGCGGCAAGGCGGGCCGGTCCCGCTGGCTCGGCCGCCGTCCCAAGGTGCGCGGCGTGGCGATGAACCCGATCGACCACCCCCACGGCGGCGGCGAGGGCCGAACCTCCGGCGGCCGCCATCCGGTCACCCCCTGGGGCGTTCCGACCAAGGGGTACAAGACCCGGAAGAAGCGCAAGAAGTCGGACGAGTTGATCATCAGGCGGCGGAAGAAGTAGCGGCGCCGCGCGGAGGACGATATGCCTCGTTCGCTGAAAAAAGGTCCCTTCATCGACGATCATTTGGTGAAGAAGATCGAGAAGATGAACCGCGGCGGCGATCGCCAGGTGCTCAAGACCTGGTCGCGGCGGTCCACCATTTCGCCCGAGTTCGTCGGCCACACCGTGGCGGTGCACAACGGGAACAAGTTCATCCCCGTGTATGTCACCGAGAACATGGTCGGCCACAAGCTCGGCGAGTTCGCGCCCACGCGGACCTTCCGCGGGCACAGCGGCAGAAAAGAGAAGGGGAAGAAGCGCTAGTCGTTTCCCCGGTGTATAGAGAGGACGAAGGGAAATGGAATCCAGGGCTCAGGCTCGATACACCAGAATTCCGGCCCGCAAGGCCCGTCTGGTCGTCGATCTGATCCGGGGTCAGGGGGTCGAGCAATCCCTACGGACCCTTCAGGCGACGCAGAAAAACGGGGCCCGGATCGTGACCAAGGTGCTGAACTCGGCCGTGGCGAACGCGATCGCCGGCGAAGGCACCATGAAGATCCACCCCGAAATGCTGTACGTGAAGGAAGCCTATGTGAACGAGGGGCCGACGCTGCGCCGCTTCCAGCCCCGCGCGATGGGTCGGGCCACCCGAATCAACAAGCGCACGAGCCACATCACCATCGTCCTGGGTGTTCAGGAAGGCGCGAAGGGAGAGAAGTAGTTTGGGCCAGAAAACGCATCCCATCGGTCTCCGGCTCGGAATCATCAAAACCTGGGATTCGCGTTGGTTCGCCACGCGGAACTACGCGAATCTATTGAAGGAAGATCTCTTCATCCGGAAGTACGTCAAGAGCCGGTTGCAGCGCGCGGGTATCTCCAAGATCGAGATCGACCGCGCCCCGAAAAAGGTCACCATTATGATCCACACCGCCCGCCCCGGCATCGTCATCGGCCGGAAGGGCCAGGAAGTGGATCAGCTACGGGACGAGCTGCAGCATCTGACGAAGAAAGAGATCTACATCAACATCAAGGAGGTCGCCCGGGCGGAGACCGACGCCCAGCTTATCGCCGAGCACATCGCCAGCCAGCTGAAGGCGCGGATGTCCTTCCGCCGGGTGCTGAAGAAATCGGTGGCCTCCGCGATGCGTATGGGCGCCAAGGGAATCAAGGTGGCCGTGTCCGGCCGGCTCTCCGGCGCCGAGATGGCGCGCCGCGAGGGGTACAAGGAAGGCCGGATTCCGCTGCACACCCTGCGCGCCGACATCGATTACGCACAGGTGACGGCCCACACCACCTTCGGATGCATCGGCGTCAAGGTGTGGGTCTTCAAGGGAGAAGTCTTCGGCAAGCGGTCGGTCCAGAGCGAAAGCGTCGGGACCAAGACCGAACGCCATTAGGAAGGGGCGATCGCGATGTTGATGCCCAAAAAGGTCAAGCACCGCAAGCAACAGCGCGGTCGGATGCGCGGCAAAGCCTATCGCGGCAGCGACGTGAGTTTCGGCGATTACGGGCTTCAGGCGACCGAGCCGGGCTGGATCACCAACCGGCAGATCGAAGCGGCTCGAGTGGCGCTCACCCGACGCGTGAAGCGTGGCGGTAAGATCTGGATTCGGGTTTTCCCGGACAAACCGATCACGCAGAAGCCCGCCGAGACCCGAATGGGTAAGGGGAAGGGTAGCCCCGAAGGCTGGGTGGCCGTGGTCAAGCCGGGGAAGATCATGTTCGAACTGGAAGGCGTAAACACGGAACTCGCTCGGGAGGCGATGCGCCTCGCCGCGGCGAAGCTGCCCATCCGGTGCCAATTCATCGCACGTGAGGAGCTGGCGGACCGATGAAACCGTTCAAGTTGAGAGAAATGAGCCGCGATGAGCTGTTGCAGCGCTCCGAGGAGTTGGGGGAGGAGTTGTTCAACCTCCGTTTCGCCGCCTCCACACGCGCGTTGGATAACCCGCTACGGCTCCGGACGATTAAACGGGAGCGCGCCCGGATCGTCACCATTCTTCAAGAAGACGAGAAGGGAATCCGCCGTCTCGGTGTGGACACGGCCCATAAGGACGAGAAGGCCGGCGGCCGCAAGGGTCGGGGGGAGGCGTAAACAATGAACGAGAAGAGAGCGAGACGGAAAGTCCGGGTCGGCCGGGTGTTGAGCAATCGGGCGGAGAAAACCGCCGTCGTCGCGATCGAGCGGCGCGTCCCCCATCCGGTCTATGGAAAGATCATCAAGAAGACTTCCAAGATCGTCGTGCACGACGAGAAGAACGAGGCGAACACCAACGATTTGGTCAAGGTGATGGAAACCCGTCCCCTATCGAAGACGAAGCGTTGGCGCCTGATCGAAATCGTCAGACGGCACGTGGAAGCATAGGCGCTGGAGAAGGAGTTCGACGATGATCCAGGCTCAGACGATGCTGAACGTCGCGGACAACTCCGGCGCGAAGCGCGTGATGTGCTTCAAGGTGCTGGGTGGAACCCGCCGGCGTTACGCCACGGTCGGCGACATCGTGGTCTGCGCCGTGAAGGACGCCTTGCCCGGAGCGCAGATCAAGAAGGGCGAGGTCGTGAAGGCGGTAATCGTCCGCACGAAAAAGGAAATCCGCCGCCGGGACGGTTCGTACATCCGATTCGATCAGAACGCGGCGGTCATCATCAACGATCAGAAGGAGCCGAGGGGAACGCGCATCTTCGGGCCCGTGGCACGCGAGCTGCGGGAGAAACAGTTCATGCGCATCGTCTCCCTCGCCCCCGAGGTGATCTAGCCGGAGAGCGGGGGCCGGAAGCGGCTTGGAGGGGAAGCCCCCGGCCGCGACAGGAGGGCTGGTTTTGAAGATACGGAAGAACGACATGGTGGTCGTGATCTCCGGCGATGACAAAGGCAAGAGCGGCAAGGTCTTGTCGGTGGACCCCAAACGGTACCGGGTCATTGTGGAAGGCGTGAACTTCATCAAGCGCCATACCAAGCCACGCGGCGCCGGGAGCCAGGGCGGCATTCTGGAGCGGGAGGCGCCGATCAACGCCTCGAACGTCATGCTCCTGTACGACAACGGGCCCACCAAGGTCGGATACCAGAAGCTGGCGGACGGCAAGCGGGCTCGGGTGGCGAAACGAACCGGCGAGGTGATCGAGTAACCGGCCGCCGCAGGGAGATCGAACGTTGATTCGCATGCAGGAGATATACCGGAACACGGTGCGACCGGAGCTGATCAAACGCTTCGGTTACGCCAACGCGATGCAGGCGCCCAAGATCGAGAAGATCGTCGTCAACATGGGCGTGAAAGAGGCGCCGCAGGACGCGAAAGTCCTCGACGCGGTGCTGGGCGATCTGGCGGTCATCACCGGCCAAAAGCCGAACGTGCGCCGCGCTCGTAAGTCGATCGCCAACTTCAAGATCCGAGAGGGCATGCCGGTAGGGGGCGCGGTCACCCTCCGGGGCCGTCGGATGTGGGATTTCTACGATCGTCTCGTGAACGTGGCGATCCCGCGGATCCGTGACTTTCGAGGCGTCCCGACCAAGTCTTTCGACGGCCACGGGAATTACACCCTCGGAGTCGAAGAGCAGATCGTGTTCCCCGAGATCGATTACGACAAGGTATCGAAGATTCAGGGAATGGATATCGTGATCGTCACGTCGGCTCGGTCCGACGAGGAGGCATACGCTCTCCTGGACCTTCTCGGCATGCCCTTCCGGAGAAGGTAGAAGAGAAAGGAGTCTCGGTTGGCGAAAAAGGCGCTGATAGAGAAGGCGAAACGCAAGCCGAAGTTCGCGGTGCGGGCTTACAACCGTTGCCATCGCTGCGGACGACCCAGGGCTTATATTCGTAAGTTCGGAATCTGCCGGATCTGCCTCCGCGAGTTGGCGCTGCGCGGTGAGATCCCGGGTGTGACGAAGGCGAGCTGGTAGAAAAGCGTCTTCCGGACAGCAAGGAGCATACACATGTCGATGTCTGATCCCGTTGCGGATTTCTTGACGCGGATTCGCAACGCGAACAAGGCGAAACACAAACGAGTGGACATCCCGCGGTCCAAGCTGAAGCTCGAGATCGCCAAGGCTCTCCTTCGGGAGAAGTACATCGCGCGGTACAAGATGGTCGAAGACGACCGCCACGGGATGCTCCGACTCTATCTGCGGTACACCCCGACGGGCGATGGGATCATTACGGATCTCAAGCGCGTGAGCCGGCCTGGCCTGAGGCAATACGTCGGCAAGGACGAGATACCGCGCGTCTTTAACGGTATCGGAACCGCCATCATCTCCACGTCGAGCGGGGTGCTGACCAGCAAGGAAGCCCGCCGGGCCGGTGTCGGCGGAGAGGTGCTCTGCTACATCTGGTAGCGGACCGGTCGGAGGAGCAATGTCCCGAATAGGCAGACAACCGGTTCCGATCCCCGCCGGCGTCGACGTCCGAGTGACGGACGGCGTGGTGGAGGTCAAGGGACCGAAGGGTGCGCTCAACTACGCACATCATCCGGAGATCCGGGTGGAGGTGAAGGAAGGCGCGATTCATGTCACGCGCCCGACCGACGAGCCCAAACACCGCTCCCTTCACGGGTTGGTTCGGACTCTGATCGCCAACCTCGTCGAGGGCGTGACCAAGGGCTACGAACGTTCCCTGGAGATCAACGGCGTCGGGTACCGCGCCCAATTGGAGGGGAACACCGTTTCCCTCTCCCTCGGGTTCGCGGCCCCGATCCAGTACGTCCCACCGGAGGGCGTCGACGTCACGGTGGAGGGGAACAGGGTGATCGTGCGCGGCATAGACAAGAAAATGGTTGGGGAGGTCGCCGCCAAGATCCGTTCCTTCCGGCCGCCCGAGCCGTATAACGGTAAGGGCGTAAAGTACCTCGAAGAGGTCATCAAGCGGAAGGCGGGGAAGGCCACCGCTTAGCGGCGTGAGGATATCGCGATGAAATCGAAAGCGGCCGAAAGGTACAAGGGCAGACTGAAGCGGAAACACCGAGTCCGCAAAAAGGTTTCCGGCACGCCGGACCGCCCGCGCCTGAGCGTGTTCCGCAGCTTGAAGCACATGAACGCGCAACTGGTCGACGACGAGGCGGGGCGGACTCTGGTTTACGCCACCACCACTTCCAAGGAGTTCCTCGCGGGCTCCGCGGAAGCCAAGAACAAATCGGAAAGAAGCGCGTTGCTGGGCAAGATCCTCGCGCGAAAGGCTATCGAGCAGGGGATCAAGCAGGTGCGTTTCGACAGGGGCGGTTACGCCTATCACGGCAGGGTCCGCGCTCTGGCCGAAGCGGCGCGGAAAGAGGGACTCGAGTTCTAAGGGAGTTTCGCGTTGTGAACAGGCAGAGACGTGGCTCGGGACCGAGGTCCCGACAGGAAGAAGAGAAAGACGAACTCCAAGAGCGAGTGATCTACATCAACCGTGTCGCCAAGGTCGTGAAGGGCGGTCGACGGTTCAGTTTCACCGCTCTTGTGGCGGTCGGTGACGGCGCCGGTCGCGTGGGGATCGGCCTCGGCAAGGCCCGGGAGGTCGCCGAGGCGATCCGCAAGGGTACCGAGGCCGCGAAGAAGGGAATGGAACCGATCCCGATGATCCGGAACACCATCCCCCACGAGATCACGGGGCGTTTCAACGCCGGGCGCGTGTGGATGAAGCCCGCCTCCGAAGGTACCGGTGTGATTGCCGGGGGTCCGGTCCGCGCGATCCTGGAAGCCGCGGGCGTCAAGAACGTGCTGACCAAGTGCATCGGCACGAAAAACCCGCACAACGTGGTGCGGGCGACCATGGACGGACTCCACCGGCTCCGCCGCGCGGAGGACGTGGCCCGTCTTCGCGGCATGTCGATCCGGGAGCTCTTCGGAATGGAAGAGGCGACGGAGGGAACGGGGCAGGCCGATGGCTAAGTTGAAAATCACACAGGTCCGTTCGGCGATCGGACGGCGCAAGGATCAGAAAATCACGCTTCGGACTCTGGGCATCCGCAAGATGCAGTCGACGGTGATCCACGAGGACACCCCTCAGATCCGCGGCATGATCCGTAAGATCGGCCATCTGCTGAAGGTCGAGGAGGTTTAGTTCGACATGAGCTTGGAGCTGCACAACTTGCGGCCGGAAAAGGGCGCCGTCCGCCCGCGGAAGCGGATCGGGCGCGGCCCGGGAAGCGGCACCGGCAAGACCAGCGGCAAGGGCCACAAGGGCCAGAATGCCCGCTCCGGCGGAGGCGTTCAGCCCTGGTTCGAGGGCGGCCAAATGCCGCTCCAGCGTCGAGTGCCGAAACGGGGATTCAAGAATCCTTTCCGGAAGACCTATCAGATCGTGAACATACAAGACCTCGCCCGCTGCGAGGGCGCGGACCGGATCGACCCGGACGTGATGGCCGAGAACGGCCTGATCCGGAACCCGGTCGCCCCGGTAAAGCTTCTGGGTAACGGAGAGGTTTCCGGCGCCTACCAGGTGACGGTTCACGCCGCCAGCGCGCAGGCGATTCAAAAGATCGAGGCCGCCGGGGGCCGCGTGACGGTGGCCAAGTAACGACGAAGGATCGAAGGGAACGGTCGTGATCACGAAACTGCAGAGCATCTTCAAGATACCGGAGTTGAGGAAGAGGATCCTCTTCACGCTGGCGATCCTTGTCGTCTACCGTTTGGGCGGCCACGTGCCGTCGCCGGGCGTGGACACCGCGGCGCTCCAGTGGTTCTTCAAGCAGAACGCGGGGACCCTCTTTGGTCTGTACGACCTGTTCGCCGGAGGAAACCTGTCGAAGGCGACGATCTTCGCGCTCGGCATCATGCCCTACATCAGCGCGTCGATCATCTTCCAGCTCCTCACGGCGGTGATTCCCTATTTCGAGAAACTGCAGAAGGAAGGGGAAGAGGGGCGGAAGAAGATCACCCAGTACACCCGGTACGGTACGGTCATCCTCGCCATGGTCCAGGCCTACGGGATCAGCATCTTCCTCGAGGGGCTGCAGGTCGGCCTGGGCGCCGACGGGGCGGCCCATGTGGTGCCGAACGCCGGCATCGCCTTCCGCCTGCTCACCATGCTGACACTGACGTCGGGAACGATCTTCGTCATGTGGCTCGGCGAGCAGATCACCGAACGCGGCATCGGGAACGGCATCTCGCTCATCATCTTCATCGGAATCGTGGCGCGATATCCCACGGACTGGCTCCTCACCTTCGAGATGATGAGGAACCGGACACTGTCTCCCTTCGTGATGGCCTTCGTCGTGTTGGTGATGGTCGGGGTGATCGCCGCGGTGATCATGATCACTCAGGGGCAGCGCCGAATCCCGGTTCAGTACGCGAAACGAATCGTGGGCCGGAAGATCTACGGCGGGCAGAGTACGCACATTCCGCTCCGGGTGAACACGGCGGGCGTGATCCCGATCATCTTCGCCCAGTCGGTGATCATGTTCCCGTCCACCATCGCCACGCTGGTTCTGACGAACAGCGAAGCGATGCAGAATTTCGCGGGGTTGTTCCGGCCGGGGACGTGGGTCTACAACGTCTTGTACGCGATCATCATCATCTTCTTTACCTATTTCTATACGGCGATCATCTTCAACCCCGCCGATTTGGCGGACAACATGAGGAAGTACGGCGGGTTTATCCCGGGGATCCGGCCCGGCAAGCGGACCTCGGAGTACATCGACAGGATCCTGACCCGGGTCACGCTCCCGGGCGGTATCTTCCTGGCGCTGATCGCGATCCTCCCCTTCTTCCTGATGAATCGTTTCAACGTACCGTTCTTCTTCGGTGGAACGGGGTTGCTGATCGTGGTCGGCGTCGGTCTCGACACACTGCAGCAGATCGAGTCGCACCTGTTGATGCGGCATTACGACGGGTTCATGAAGAAAGGCAAAATGCGCGGCCGTCGGTAGCGACCGGCGCGGTACTTCCATGATCGTATTGAAGAGCGGCGAGGAGATCGAAAAGATGCGGGTGAGCGGCGCGATCGTCGCCGGCGCCCTGAGACTCGCCGGGGAGAAGATCGCCCCGGGAATAACCACCGGGGATCTGGACGCCCTTCTGGAGGCGTTCATTCGGGACCACGGCGCGGAGCCGTCGTTCAAAGGTTACAACGGATTTCCCGCGAGCATCTGCGCGTCGGTGAACGACGAGGTGGTCCACGGGATTCCGGGGAAGCGGGTCCTCGAGGAGGGAGACGTAATCGGCGTCGACGTGGGCGCCGTTAAAGACGGATACCACGGCGACGCGGCGACCTCCTTCCCGGTGGGAGTGGTCGACGAAAAGGCCGAGCGCCTTTTGAAGATCACCCGAAGGGCCCTATACATGGGGATCGAGCAGGCGAAGCCCGGCAACTACCTGTCGGACATCGGCCACGCCGTCCAGAAGGAGGCGGAGAGGGAAGGTTTCTCGGTGGTCCGGAAGCTCGTGGGACACGGCATCGGACGGAAGATGCACGAGGAACCGCAGATCCCGAACTTCGGCCGTCCGGGCCGGGGGGTCCTCCTGCGCGAGGGAATGACGATCGCCATCGAGCCGATGGTCAACGAAGGCGGCTACGATGTGCGGGTGCTGGACGACGATTGGACGGTGGTCACCGCCGACGGATCGAGGAGCGCTCACTTCGAGCACACCGTGGCGATTCGGGCGGACGGCCCCGACATTCTGACGAGCTAGAGGAGAGAGGATGGCGAAGGAACCGGCTGTTCAGGTCGAAGGAACCGTGATCGAGCCCCTTCCGAACGCCATGTTTCGGGTGGAGCTCGAGAACGGTCACAAGGTCCTGGCCCACATCTCGGGCAAGATACGAATGCACTTCATTCGTATCCTCCCCGGGGACAAGGTAACGGTGGAACTTTCCCCCTATGACCTGAGCCGGGGGCGCATCGTCTACCGTTACAAATGACGGTCGGCGTCGGGACGAGGTGAAGAGAAATGAAGGTACGGACATCGGTAAAAAAAATGTGCGAGCACTGTAAAATCGTGCGTCGCAAGGGCGTGCTCCGGGTGATCTGCAAGAAGAACCCGAGGCACAAGCAGAAGCAGGGATAATACCGCTTACGGTTTCGATCGGGTGAAAAGGAAAGGAGGATCGCTCTCTTGGCTCGAATTGCTGGAGTCGATCTCCCCAACGACAAGAGAATCGAGATCGCGCTGACCTACATCTTCGGGATCGGGGTCAGTACGGCGCGTGGAATCATCCAGGAAGCCGGTGTGGATCCGGACACGCGCGCGAGAAACTTGTCGGAGGAGGACACGGCGAAGCTCCGGAGGATCATCGAGAACGACTACAAGGTCGAGGGCGCCCTGCGGAACGAGGTGTCCATGAACATCAAGCGTGTCATGGACATCGGTTGCTATCGCGGGCTGCGGCACCGGCGCGGCCTCCCCGTGCGGGGACAGAGAACGAGTACGAACGCGCGCACCCGCAAGGGTCCCAAGAAGTCGCCCGGGGCGTTGAAGAAGAAGAAGTAGAGCGGTCCGTCCGCGTTCCCGGCGTGAACGGGACCGGTCGGCCGGGATCATCGCAGAAGGAGTCGTCTGTTGGCACCTCCGAAGGATCGCAGCAGAAAGAAGAAGAAGGACAAGAGGGTCGAACCCTACGGGATCGCCCACATCCAGTCCACGTTCAACAACACGATCGTGACGATCACCGATACCAAGGGCGCGGTGGTCTCGTGGTCCAGTTCCGGCAAGTCCGGATTCAAGGGTTCGAAAAAGAGCACGCCTTTCGCCGCCCAGCTCGCCGCGGAGGAGTCCGCCAAGGTCGCCCTTTCCATGGGCATGCGGAAGGTGGAAGTCCGGGTTAAGGGTCCTGGTTCGGGCCGAGAGGCCGCGATCCGGTCCCTTCAGGCGGCCGGCCTCGACGTCTCTTCCATCCGGGACGTGACCCCCATCCCGCATAACGGGTGTCGCCCCCCGAAGAGGCGGCGCGTCTGATCCGCGGGATCCGGACGCGAGGTTCGTACGGAGGAATAGAATGGCACGATACACGGATGCGAAGTGCAAGCTGTGCCGGCGCGAAGAGCAGAAGCTGTTCCTCAAGGGCGACCGATGCTTCACCGCAAAGTGCGCCCTCGAGCGACGCGGATACGCGCCTGGCGAGCACGGCCAGGGCCGCCGGCGGAAACCGTCGGACTTCGCCCTGCAGCTTAGAGAGAAACAGAAAGCGAAAAGGATCTACGGTGTGTTGGAGCGCCAATTCCGGCGCTACTTCGCCGAAGCCGATCGCGCGCCGGGCGTGACCGGCGAAAACCTGCTCCGCACTCTCGAGCGGCGGCTCGATAACGTGGTTTTCCGGCTCGGCCTCGCGCCGTCCCGGTCCGCGGCGCGGCAGATGGTGCGGCACCGCCATATCTTGGTCGGCGGGCGGATCACCGACATCCCCTCCTATCAGCTGAAGAAGGGAGAGGTGGTGCAGGTGAAGGAGAAGAGCCGGAAGGTCCCCGCTTTCAAGGAAGCGAAGGAGCGCGCCCGTGATACGGCGCTCTGCGACTGGCTCAGCCGTAACATGGAGAATCTTTCGGGCTACATCGTCGAATTTCCCGGTCGGGAACAGATTCCCGTGGTGGTGAACGAACAGCTCATTGTGGAGCTTTATTCGAAGTAGCCGGAGGGGGGCTTGCAGAAATGAAGTGGAAAAGTCTCCAGATGCCCAAGGGGATCCAGCGGGATGAGGAGACCTACACCGAGACGTACGGGACGTTCATCGCCGAGCCGCTGGAGCGTGGTTTCGGCGTGACGCTCGGGAACGCCCTGCGCCGCGTGCTCCTCTCCTCTCTCCAGGGCGTGGCGGTTCAATCGGTGAAGATCGACGGAGCGCGACACGAGTTCACCACGCTTCCCGGCGTGCTGGAAGACGTGACCGACCTGGTTCTGAATCTGAAGAACCTGGTGATCCAACTCCACGGCGATGAGCCGAAACCCCTCGCGCTCGACGTGGAAGGCCCGGGAGAGGTGACGGCGGACCTGTTCGAAGTGCCGGCGGAGATGGAGATCCGGAACCCGGATCTCCACATCGCGACGCTCGACAAGGACACGTCCCTGAAGCTCGAGGTCGGCGTCGGCGTCGGCCGCGGGTATGTTCCCGCGGATCAGCAGCAGTTCGAGGACGCGCCGATCGGGCTTGTTCCGATCGACTCGCTTTTTTCTCCCGTGCGCCGGGTCACTTTCCGGGTGGAGGACACCCGAGTCGGACAGAAGACCGATTACGACCGGTTGATCCTCGAGGTGTGGACCAACGGGACCATCACCCCGGAAGACGCGGTGAGCCATGCGTCGAAGATCCTTAAGGATCACCTGTACCTTTTCATGAACTTCGATCAGGAGCCGGAAGTCGAGGAAGAGCGCGAGGTGGACGAGCGGGTGGAACAGGTGAAAGAGCTGCTCGGCCGAAGCGTGGACGAGCTGGAGCTTTCCGTCCGATCGAGCAACTGTTTGCAGTCGGCGGAGATCCGAACCATCGGCGACCTGGTGCAGAAGTCCGAGAGCGAGATGCTCAAGTATCGGAACTTCGGGCGCAAGTCGCTCAAGGAGATCTCCGACATTCTCAGGAACATGAACCTTCACTTCGGCATAAACGTGGAGGAGATCCTCGCCGGCCGGAGCGCCTCGAGCGAAGAGTAGAGAAAGAAAGGGTTCGACCCATGCGACACCAAAAGGCGGGCCGGAAACTGAATATGACCAAGAGCCACCGTGAGGCGATGATGCGCAACATGGTGTCCTCGCTCTTTCGGTTCCGGCGGATCGAGACCACCGATACACGGGCCAAGGAGGTCCGCAAGCTGGCGGAGAAGCTGATCACCTTCGCCAAGCGCGGTGATCTGCACGCGCGCCGCCAGGTGCTCCGTTACATCCCCGATCGGACCGTGGTTCACGAGCTGTTCGAGACGATCGGTCCCGCCTTCGCGGATCGCGACGGCGGCTACACCCGCGTGATCAAGACGGGACGCCGCCCGGGCGACAACGCCCCGGTTTCGATGGTCGAGCTCGTCGGCCTGGAACCGAAGATCGAGGAGCTGGAGGAGCGGGCGGAAAAGAAGAAGGCGAAGAAGCGCGAGCGTGTGGCCGCGGCGCAGGAGGCGCAGGCCGTCGCCGGCGCGCCGCCTCCGACCGAAGAGAGCAAGAAGTAATCCGCCGGGCGCGGCGCGGGCCGCGCGATCGGTGATCATAAGTCGGGGGGTCTTTTCCGAAGGGGGAGACTCCCCGTTTGTTTTCACGGGTGGTCCGCCGCGGGCGGGCGCTTTCCCACGGGTGGAAGTTCCGGGGAGAAAGGAACGGATCATGCGACGATTCCCGGCGATTGCCGCCGCGGCTCTTATGGGGGCTCTCCTCTCGGCGGCATGCGAGGAAGGAACGGAAGTGTTGAAGGCGGGCGCGCCGATCACCCTCGATCGCGCGAACGACATCGGGTTGATCAACGAGGCGCCGGAATCCTTTGATGGGAAGATGGTCCTCGTCGAGGGAACGGTTACGGGGGTTTGCCAGGGGTCGGGGTGCTGGGCGCTGATCGAGGACGGCAAGGGGAACCAAATTTACGCTAAGAGCCCGGACCACTCCGTCGCCCTTCCCGTGAATTGCGCGGGCGCGCATCTGCGTGTCCAGGGACCGCTCTTCATTCCGGAAGAGGAGCCGGAGCACGATCAGGAGGAAGGGGACGAGGAACACGGGGGCGCGCATGTCTGCGCCACGCCCGGCTTCTTCGTCACCATGACCGCGGCGGAACTGAGCCGGCCCTGAAGTCGACCGGCGTAATCGGACTTTCCGCGCCGGATCTCCTTTCTCTCTTCCGCCCGCGGGGAAAGAACGTTCCCCCAATCCCCTCTCCCGATTGCGGGAGAGGGTTGGGGTGAGGGGGCTTTGTTCCGAAGATCCTCTCCCCTTTACTCTCTCCTCGTTCTCCGCCGAATCGCCCGCCGCAGATTCCGCGCGTGATCGATGAACCCGGGACCGCGTCCGTCCTGGAAAGCGCACTCCGGCGGCCAGGCCGCCTGCAGCTCCACGAGCCCAGTGTGATACACCTTGACCTGCACGTCACGATCGTCCTTGACGGGGACTTCCCATTCGATGTCGATCCAGTCCCCGGGGTGCGTGAGCAGCGTGCCCGCCGGTACCCCCTCTTCCCGGAGCGTCCCGCGGTTGCTCGTGATCGATATCCAAACGGCGGGATCGCCGGGTTGCTCCGCGAGGGATTCGCCGCTCTCCTTCGAGCGGACGCGAACCCTTGCGTGTATCCGGCCGCGCCCGGCGTGAAGATAAGGTCCGTAGTAGATGTAACCGCCCGGATCGCGGGGGCCGGCTTCGACCGCGAGCCCCGTCTCGGTGCGAACCAACCGGCCCGTTTCGATGAATCGGTCGGTCGCGCCGAAACGGAGCGCGCCAAAAGAGGGGCGAAGGGTCCGGTCGAGGCGGGAGAGAGTTCTCTCGCGATCGTCTTCTTCGAGGGGGCGGAAAACGAAAAGGTTCCAGCGGCGGCCCAGTTCGAGCATACGGCGCCGGGCCCGGAGTGTCTTGTCCTCCTCGAAGGCGAAGCCGGCGAGAATCGCCCTTGCGATCCACCACCATCGGGACGCCTGCACAAGATGTCCCTCCACCGGGTTTCCGCCGGCGTCCTTCGGTAGGTCGGCGAATCGGTCGATGTGGTGAAATCCGTTTTGCGGCGTGCAGGGAACCGTAAAGACGAGAAAGCGTGTGGATGCGCGACGGATGCGCCGTAGAACACCGTCGATTTCAAACGGGGGGATGTGTTCGAAGACCTCCTGGCCGATTACCGTTTCCACCGGCCGGTCGAGATGATCGAGCTGGGAGAAGTCCCCGGCGGTGAGGTGCTCGCGTATGCC
The DNA here is from genome assembly GCA_016930695.1 of Candidatus Eisenbacteria bacterium. Lineage (NCBI taxonomy): Bacteria > Candidatus Eiseniibacteriota > Candidatus Eiseniibacteriota bacterium. The sequence goes on along the minus strand of JAFGGD010000059.1, from coordinate 1,101 downwards.
CGGCGCCGCTTTCGAGAGGATGAAAGGGGAGAGATCGACGCCGCGGGCGTCCACGCCCCGGCGGCGGAGGGCGCGCACCATCGCGCCGGAAGCGCAGCCGAATTCGAGGCTGGAGCGGAATGGGACCTCGGGGAGCAGGGTGTCGACGAAGCGTTCTTGCGCCTTTTCGGCGGTGCGCAGGAGGCAGTGGAGCGCCGCTTCGCCTACGGGGCCCCGCGCGGCGAAGTATCCCTCTCCATAGAAAGGTTCACGATTCGCGTACCATTCTTCGTGGCCGCTGAGTCGGTCGCCGAGGGTTTGGTGCGGCAAAGGGGATGCGGTGGGGTGCCAGCGCTCGGCGTTCGGCCCGTCGATCTCGAGGCGGATGTGCCGTTCCCCTTCGTGGGCGATCGCGAAAAGGCGGATCCCATCCGGGTAGAGTCCGCGATCGACCGTGAGGAGGGCTCCGTCCAGTTCCTCGCCGGTCTGTTCGTCGACGAGACGGGCGGCAGCGGTGGGGGTGGGGGGCGTTTCTTCAGGCGTTGCCTCCACCGGCCCTATCGGGAGAGCGAAGATCGTGGTCCCCTCGGAAACGACTGTGTAACTCATTTGGAACATGGCGATTCAATGCCCATTGTCGACCGTGCGCGGCGTATTTCGGAAGGGCGTTATTCCAAGCCTCCAGGATATTGTCCGGGAAAAGGGGGGGCATGTCACCCGAAATGAGGAGGGGGCGTGCCCGGGGACCGTGGTGGGTATTCGCGGGAGGGAATCGCGCAACCGATTCATTTACAAGGGATTCTGAGTCCGGAGAGGACCATCTTCTTTCTCTTGTCCCCGCATCCTCTCTTGACTTTCCCTGTGGTCGATTCTACACTACTCTTTTGGATCAAGCTGCGGCTGGATCCGCTCCGGTCCCTCAGGCCGACCCGCCGGGGGGCCGATATGCACGAAAAACACCACACTTTCGGTTCCTCGGTAGCTCAATGGTAGAGCAACCGGCTGTTAACCGGTTTGTTGTAGGTTCAAGTCCTACCCGGGGAGCCAAAATTCAATCCGCTGATTTCAGCGGTTCTTGTTTAACGCCAGACCCCGTTGGGTGATCCCCTCGGGGTCTCGTCG